>NZ_JBHXRW010000004.1:0-258479 GCF_042716635.1 Streptomyces sp. NPDC058664
TGTTTTTGTTTTATCCGAGCCCGCCCACCCCGCCGGGCGCCGCCCACCCGGCGGGGGGGACCACCCCCCCCGCGCCGGGGCGCGCGCCCCGGTGCGCGGGGCCCCCCGGCTGTTAGCGTTTTCGGGGGACAGGAACGCACGCGTGACACGCGTGAGCAGTGAGACGGGCAGCAGCACGGGAAAGGGCCGCAGTGACCACCGCCGAGCCGACACGCGCCGACCGCGCGGACCGCGCCGAGTCCGGATCCGACCGTGACGCGGACTCCGACTCCCACCCCGGGGCCGCCGGCAGCACCGGCTCAGGACCCGGGCCCGACGCGGACTCCGACGCCAGCATGTCTTCGCACTCGCGAATACTGCTCCCGGCGCAGCGGAGCGCCCCGGCGCCCATGACCGCGACACCGGTACGGACATCGACACCCCCGGCCCCCCGACGGAAGCGCCGCTACACGGTCATGGCGGCCACCGGACTCGCGGCCGTCACCCACATCCTCTGGTTCTTCTTCTTCGCGAACAGCGGCGGGGACCTGGCCGCGCAGGACGCGTGGGCGGAGTTCGTCGGACGGCACCCGGACTCGGCGTACAACCTGGCCTGGTACGGCGGGATGCACCCGGTCTCGTACAGCGTCGTGTCGCCGTACCTGATGTCGCTGCTCGGCGTGCGCAGCACGATGATGGTCGCCGGGACCCTGTCGGCCGCGCTGACCGCGCTGATCCTGGTGCGGGTGCCGACGGTCCGCAACCCGCTGGCGTGCGCGGTCGCGGGCGTCTTCGCCTTCCTGTGCAACGCGCTGTCCGGGCGGGTCACCTTCGGCCTCGGCATGATGTTCGCGCTCGGCGCGGTCGCCGCCGTCTTCTGCTGGCCCCACCGCTGGCGCCGCAAGCGCTGGGCCAAGGCCGCGGTGGCCGCCCCGCTCGCCGGCATCGCGACGGCGTGCAGCCCGGTCGCGGGCCTGTTCCTCGGGGTGGCGGCGGCGGCGCTCTTCCTCAACAAGCGGCGCCCCGGCGCGTACGCCCTCGGTCTGGCCCCGGTGGCCGTGGTCGCGCTCTCCTCCTGGCTCTTCCCCTTCTCCGGTACGCAGCCGATGGCCTTCGGCTCGACCGCGCTGCCGCTGACCTTCGGGGCACTGATCTTCCTGCTCGTGCCGGGGGACTGGCGCACGGTCCGCACCGCCGCTGCCGTCTACACGATCGGCACGTTCCTGACGTGGCTGATCGACTCGCAGATCGGCTCGAACATCTCGCGGCTCCCGATGCTCTTCGCCGGTGTCGTGCTGCTCGCGGCCCTGCCGTACACGGCGCCGCGCTCACGCCGCTGGTACGCGCTGCTGCTCGCCTTCGCCGGGCTGAACTTCTGGATCGGCTTCAAGGGCGTCGACGACGTGATCCGCACCGCGCCGGACGCCTCCTGGGCGCGCGAGCTCGCCCCGCTGGTCAACCAGCTCCAGGTGCGGGACGCGGGCAAGGCGCGGGTCGAGGTCGTACCGGCGTCCAGCCACCGCGAGTCGTCCGCGCTCAGCCCGTACATCAACCTGGCGCGGGGCTGGAACCGCCAGGCCGACATGGAGCGCAACCCCCTCTTCTACGACGACACCCTGAACGCCGTGAACTACCACGAGTGGCTCCACCGCTGGGCCGTCCACTACGTGGTGCTGCCCACCGGCGCCCCCGACTCGGGCGCCGAGCAGGAGGCGGAACTGATCGCCGAGGGCCTGCCGTACCTGGAGCAGGTCTGGTCGGACGCGAACTGGCGGCTGTACGCGGTCGAGAACCCGACCCCGCTCGCGGACCCGCCGGCCGAGGTGCGGAGTGCCGAGGAGAACGAGGTCGTGATCCAGGTCGACAAGCCCGGCCGGGTCCTCATCCGCGTCCCGTACTCGCCGTGGCTGGCCCTCATGGACGAGAACGGCGGCAAGATCGAAGCGCCGAAGGAGACGGAGGCCTCGAAGCTGGCCCGCGAGGAGTCGGACACGGAACTCCCCAAGGTCTTCGCCAACGAGGAGGGCTGTCTGTTCAAGGCGGAGGCGGACACGGAGGGCGACGAGTGGACCGAACTGCTCGCCCCGAAGGCCGGCGTCTACCGCCTGGCGGCCCCGTACAAGCTCTCGCGCGGTACGGCCTGCCCGGAGGAACTCCGCTGATACGGGCTACGGCCGCCGGTAGCCGGCGAGCATCCGCCGCATGCCGAAGGCGTGCCCGCCGCTGCTGATGACGAGGAGCCGGTAGAGGCGCCCCGCCGCACCGGGAAAGGCGGCCCGGGTCTCGGCCCGCAGCCGGGAGCGCCCGTCCGTCAGCTCCTCGATCCGGAAGACGAGCCCGTACGAGGAGAACCGGTGCCCGCCCCGCAGCGCCAACTCCCGCCCCGGTACGACCCCGGCGACCCGGAACCCGGGAAACTCCGACCCTTCGGCGAGCGGCCGCGGCCCGCCGGAACGACGAGGATCGGCCCGCACGAGCCGCGCGTACCGCGCCCCGGCCTCCCGGGAGAGCGACCGCTCCACCCGCACGAGCAACCGCTGCCACAGCTCCTCGGCTCCGGCATCGACGACGACGGCGTGCTCGTCGACGAACGGCAGCCCCCTCATGACGCGATCACCCCGCGAAACTACCCACCCCCCGCTCCCACCGACAAGCCACCCACAAACAGAACGAGGGCCCTCCCACCCCACGGCGGAAGGCCCCTCGCTGTCGACCGCTCCGTGCCCCCGGCAGGATTCGGACCCGCGACACCCGCTTGAGGCGTTCGACCCGGGCCCGCTGCGGCGGCTTTCGTCGATTGGTGCGACGGCCGGGCAGAGGTGCTGGTGTACGCACCCGTCCAGCGTCGTTGATGTCAGCCGCTGAGGTCGGCCCCCGCACGCGGTCTTTGCAGGGGGCGACGCTGTTGAGCGATTGGGGCTGTCCCTGGCATGGCGGAGGATGGTGCTCATGTGCGCTCTCTTCGACCCCCCTGAGCCTCGCCGCGTCTCGCCGGGCGAGTACCCAGTGTGGGACCAGGCTCTCGCCCTTCTGAACCGGGACCTAGCGGTGACGCTTCCCCAGCTGGAACCCCTGCAGCTGCTGGCCCTTCCGTCCTACGACGCGGATGAGCCGGAGAACGTCTACGTCGCCATGGCCAACGGCGAGTGGCACGGCAACCACTTGGACCCGAACTCACAGGACGGCCTTGCCTCTGCACTGGCGAGCGTCGCCGATGCCGCGCAGGAGACCGTCATGGAGCTTCTGTGGCAGGCGTGGCCCCTGTGCCCCGAGCATGGCCTGGGCATGCATCCAAGGGAGGACACGGAAGAGCGACTTTCCTGGTGGTGCGCGGGAGAACGGTTGCGCCGCGGCCCGGCTCATATCCACGCGGCCGTGGGCGCACTCGACGCTTTGGGAGCGTCGATCCGTACACGGTCTTGAGAACCGTCGTGGCAGCGATGTCACCGTGGGTTCAAATCCCACACCCACCGCAGGTGAACGGCCCCTGACCAGCCAGTCCGGTCGGGGGCCCGTCTCGTCCACGTGACTGCTAAATACCGTGTTTCCCCGCGGCTTCCCGACTGATCGGGCACGGTGGGGGCACGACAGGAACAAGATCGAGGGGGACGGGACGGATGAAGATCAGATAGCGCGTGCAGTTGCTCGGGGTATGCACCAGTACGAGGCGGATCAGAGAGCAGCCGAGAGGCGCCGGGTCCAGAAGCTGGGCATTTTCGTATTTATCGCCGCGCCGGTGGTAGGACTCCTGATCCTCGCGTCTTTCGGCAAGCTCGGCTGAACGACACGTTCCCAAGCCCCGACGAGACCGGTACCGGCGCGGAGCGACCACACCGGCCGACACCACATCGCGGCAGCAGCTGCTCCCCGCCCGCCCCTTCCCGGTGGTGCGGTCGCCTCACGCTCCCGTCATCCGTGACGGCGGGGGTACGGCGCCCCGCCCTCCTCAGGCCCGGGCGACGGGCCGCGCGCGCCGCGCCGTGCGCGGCGGGTGCCTCGATGAAGTAGGGAAACTCTTACCGCGCCGGCTGCTGGTGCTCGGCTCGGAACTGGTCGAGCAGGGTGAAGAACAGCTCGATGGCTGGGGTGCCGGTGGTCTCGGCTTCGTGCTCGATCTGCGTTGACCAGCGCAGCGCGCTTGCGCAGCCGTTGCGCTTGTTGAGCCAGGTTTCGAAAGGGGTGTTCCCGCCAGGAGTCCAGAAGGGAAAGTCCTCTTCGACGTCGTGCACCTCCCTGGCTATCCGGTACCCGAGGAGCATGGAGCTCAGGTGCGCCAGGGAGCCGCCGGGTACCCACATCCCGGGGCGGAGGCGGACCTGGTTCAGGAAGTCGTAGACGTTCTCGAACTCGTCCGTCTGCTTCGGCTTCGTCATGCGGGCTCTCCAGGAAGTGCTGACCGTCGCGGCTGCGGACGTGGGGCCTTCGCCGTCCAGAGCGTCGTAGAGGCGGCCCGGTCGTCCCTGACCGCTGTCGTTGAGGTCAGCCGTGGATGCAAAAGGGCACCTACCAAGATGGGTAGGTGCCCTTTTGTCTTGTGCCCCCGGCAGGATTCGAACCTGCGACACCCGCTTTAGGAGAGCGGTGCTCTATCCCCTGAGCTACGAAGGCGGGGATCTGTCGGGCAAACGTGTCCGAAACCGGTCCGAAGGTGGACCGGCTCCAGGTCACGGGGATCCCGGCAGTGTCGTGGCGATGCGGCCGGTGAAGGCTGCGTCACCGCCGCCAGTGTAGCGGGTGGTCCGGTGGCGGCAGGGGGCTCGTGGGGGAAGGTGTGCTTGATCGGGCCGGATGGGCGATGTGCCCGGTCGCTTCGCCCGCGTGAGCGGCCGCGGCGGCGGGCCGTGGGTGGGTTCTCGGCCGTCCCGGTAGGGATCCGGTCGGAAGCCGTTCTCGGACGGTCGTCGTGCGAAGTGTTCGCGGGGCGGCGAACCGGCCTTCCCCGCCGGAACCGTCACGGTGCTGCACGCGCCCGGCCGCACCGGTGGATCGGTGGCGGCGCCACCGTGCCCGGCATCCCCATGGTGCCGGGCTTCGCTTCGAGAGCCTTACAGGGGCTGGTCGGGCCAGTCCAGGAGGCGGGCGCCGACGACGGCGGTCTGGAGGGTGTAGCGCTGGACCGGGTCGCCGGGGTCCGCGCCGGTCAGGCGGTGGATGCGGTCGAGGCGGTACGTCATGGCCCGCACGCTGAGGCTGAGGCTGCGGGCCGCCTGGGCGGTGACGCAGCCCGTGTCGAAGTACGCGGTGAGGGTGTCGAGGAGGGGTTTCGCGCCGCCGCGGGCCTCCTTGAGCGGGCCGAGGACGGTGCGGACGAGGTCGGCCATGGCCTGCCGGTCGCGGGTGAGGACCGGGTAGACCAGGAGGTCGGCGGCGTGCAGGACGGGGTCGGTCAGGTTCATGCGGTCGGCGAGGTCGAGGGCGTTGAGGGCTTCCTCGTAGGAGTGGACGACACCGCCCGCGCCCGCGTGCGCGCGGCCGACGGCGACCCGGCCGCCGTCGGTCGCCGCGTACGCCTGCTTGGCGAAGTGGGTGAGCACGTCGGGCTCGTCGGCGGGCGCGACGCAGATCAGCCGGCCGTCCTTGGTGGTGAGCAGGATGCGGCGGTCACCGAAGCGGGCGACGAGCGAGGACTCGACGGTACGGGTGACGGCGTAGCCGTCGTCGTACGGTTCCGGTCCCTGGGCGACGGCCACCGCGTGGGCGTGGGACAGCAGCAGGCCGAAGCGTTCGGCGCGTTCCGCCAGGCGGCCGAGGTCGCTGCGGCCGTAGAGCAGGTCGTCGACGAACTCACGGCGCGCGGCCTCCTCCTGGCGTATCGCCAGGCGCTGGGCGCGTTCGTGGCCCTCGGCGAACGCGTCGACGGCCTGCTCGACGGCGGTCAGGAGGTGGTCGGCGGCGGTCCTCGAAAGCCCGGGGCGCACCCGCTCGGCGGCGGCCAGGTGGGCGCGGACGAGGACCCGCAGCCCCAGGCCGGTCTCCGCCGCCCGCTCCCCGCGGGAGCGCAGGGCCTCGCGTTCGTCGCGGGAGAGTCCGCGGCCGGTCGCGCACACGTCCGTCAGGATCGCGGCGTATCCGTCCAGGTGCTTCTCGACAGACTCCCTCTCCGTCATGGTCCCCCCGGGTTCTCGAAGCGTCTTCGGCGCCATCCTGGCGTGTTCTTGATGTGCGGACCAAGATCCGGGGCGATGCCGGCCCGCCGGGCCGGATGAGGGTGCGCCAGTGCGGTCCCTTCGGGAGCCCCGGAGGCGGGTGTGCGGCTTTTCGTGTCCGACCTGCGGTTCTTCCCGTCCGTCAGCTTGTTGCAAGGGCTCCTGCAGCAAGCTGACACCAAGTGCCGTGGAGTGGCCCCCGCCCCGCTGGCATTGTCTTTCTCAGCGGAAACGCAGAGGGAACACGGAAGCCGAACACAGGGGGAAACAGTGCGGATTCGAATCACTTCAGCGGCTGCGTGTCTGGCTCTGGCGATCACCGGTCCCGCTGTGGCGGCGGGCAGCGCGTCGGCCGCCGAGCAGGGCGAGGGGCACAGCGTCGGCCAGAGCGCCGACCGGCACGGCGGGCCGCAGTGGCCGGTGCCGGTGCCGCCGGAGGTCGGCGATCTGATCTGCGAGATCCAGGCGCACATCCCGAACTCGGTTCACATCCCGTATCCGGTTCACACCCCGCACCCGGTTCAGATCCCGCGCTGCAAGCCGGTCAACGGCTGGCAGTAGTTCCCGCCCCTTTCCACGACTGCTGATCCAGAGGGCGAGAGCAGAGATGGCCATGACCAGTCAGCTCCCAGACGTCAGGGAATTCCCAGAAAGTTCGGAGAACGTCCTCGAAGTCGTCGACCTACGGGTGAGATACGCCGACATCGAGGCGGTGGCGGGAATTTCCTTCTCCGTCGCTCCGGGCGAGATATTCGGTCTCCTCGGCCGTAACGGAGCCGGCAAGACCAGCACCATCTCGGCCATCGCGGGCCTTCGCCGGCCCGATGCGGGGCAGGTCCGCGTCCTCGGTGAGGACGCGCTCGTACGGACCGACCTCCTGCGGGCCTCCCTGGCCCTCCAGCCCCAGCAGGCGAGCCTCTTCCCGAGGCTGAAGGTGCGGGAGACCCTGGAGACCTGGGCCGCGCTGTACCCGGCGCCCCGGGACGTGGACGCCCTGCTCGACGAGATCGGCCTGGCCGAGAAGGCCGGGGCACGTTCCGCCCGGCTCTCCGGCGGCCAGCAGCAGCGGCTGCTGCTCGCCACGGCGCTGGTCGGCGACACCCCCGTGGTCGTCCTCGACGAACCCACCACCGGACTCGACCCGCACGCCCGGCACGCCGTCTGGGACCTGATCCGCAGGGCCCAGGCCGGCGGCACCACCTTCCTGCTCACCACCCACGCCATGGCCGAGGCCGAGGAGATGTGCGACCGGCTCGCCGTCATGCACGAGGGAAGGGTGGTGGCAGCCGGTTCTCCGGCGGAGCTGATCACCCGGTACGCGCCGGGCGGTGTCGTCTCCGTACGGACCGGACGGGCCGAGCTCGCCGACCAGGTGCGCGCACGTCACGGCGACGCCGTGACGGCCGTCGAGTCGGCCGGCCGCTCGGGCCGGACGCGGTTCGAGGTGACGGCGGAGGATCCGCACGCCACCGCCGCGTGGATCACCGGGCTCGATCCCGCGGCCGACGTCCGGCCGCGCCCCGCGACCTTGGAGGACGTGTTCCTCCGCCTCACCGGAACCTCGTTGGAAACGGCCTCGGAAACGGCCTCGGACATGACATCGGGCACGGCACCGGAACAGGAGGGCAGGCGATGAACCGCATCGGTCTCGACGCACCACCCGTGTCGACGACGCGCCAGTGGAAGGCGCTCTCCCGGGCCATGACCCGACAGCTCCTGCGCGATCCCGCGGCGCTCTTCTTCACCGTGGTCTTCCCGCTCCTCATGGCGGTGTTCTTCGTCGTCCTCATGCAACTCACCTGGGTACGGGGCCCCTTCGACCTCGCCGTCGTCGGCCCCGCCACCCAGGCGACCGCCCTGCAGGAGGCCCTCGGCGGCGGCAGCAGCGCCGTCGCCGTCGCCGAGGCCGGCCCACAGCCGGACAAGGCGGCGGTCATCGTCCCCGACGCGGCCTCCCGTACCCTGCGGATGGCCGTGGACCCGGAACAGCCGTCGGTGGTCGCCGCGGTGCGCGCCGCGCTGGACGACACCGGCTGGCGGGGCTGGGAGGTCACGGCCGTCGGCAGCGACGGGTCCGCGCTGTTCGACCCCATGGCCTTCGTGATCCCCGGCGTACTCGCCTTCGCGCTGCTCTCGCTCGCCCTGACCGGCACCGCCTCCGCCCTCGTCGCGATGCGGGCCAGCGGCACCCTGCGGCTGCTGTCGACGACACCGGCCCGGCGGCCCGCCGTCCTGCTCTCGCTCATCCCGGGCCGAGGCCTGCTGGCCCTGGCCGTGCTGGCCCTGATGGGAACGGGCGCCGTCGCCGGCGGACTGCTCGAGCCGGCCTCGATGCTGCGGCTGCTGCTGACCACGGCCATCGGCCTGGTGATGCTGCTCGCCCTGGGCTACCTGCTCGGCGGACTGCTGTCCTCGCCCGAGGTGACCAACGCGATCTCCGGGCTGCTCACCCCGGTCCTGCTGATGAGCACAGGACTGCTGTTCCCCCTCGAACTCCTCCCCGACTCGGTGGCCGGGCCGCTCTCCTGGACCCCGCTGGCGATGTTCGGAGACGCCCTGCGCCACGACGTGGTCGGCGGGATCACACGCCACGCCCTGTGGCTCGACTGGACAGTGATGGCGGCGACGGCCGCGGGGCTCACGGCCCTCGCGGCACGGACGTTCCGCTGGGACACGGAGCGTGCATGATGACCACACATACGACAGATATGACATACGCGGTGGGTGCGGCGGATGCGATGGATGCGACGCCTGCGACGCGTACGACGGCCGAGGTCGGGACCCGGACCGGGGCCGCCATGAGCGGAGACCGCGATCCCGCACACCCCGCCCTCCCCGACTCGCTCCTCCGCATCGGCCGGCTCGCCTCCTCCTACGGCCTGGTGAACCGGGTGACCCGGCTCCCCGTCGCCGAGGGCGAACCCGACTTCCCGATCTTCACGGCCTCGCTCGGCAACCCCGGCGAAGTCCTCAGCGAGCAGACCGGCTGGGAGCACAACCCCAGCTCCGGGAACTTCGACGGAGCCGGCGGTGACCTCGACCCGGAGCGCGCCGCGCACCTCGCGGTCGCCGAATCGCTGGAACGCTACTCCTCCTGCGCCCGGGACCCCGAGCAGATCGTCTGGGCGACCGCCGCCGAACTCGGCGAGGACGCCATCCCCAGCGACCGCTGGCCCCGGTGCTCGCCGACCGAACTGGCCGACCCCCGGAGCGGGCTCGTCCCCACCGACCCCGAAGGTCCGATGCGCTGGGTACGCGGCTGGTCCTTCACCCGCAACCGCCCGGTGTACGTGCCGGCCATGCAGGTCTGGCTGAAGAACCCGGTGGAGTCCATGGCGGAGCGCTACGTCCACCCGGTCTCGACCGGCTGTGCCGCACACTCCGATCCGGCCGCCGCCGTCGTCAACGGCATCCTGGAGATCGTCGAACGCGACGCCATCGCCCTGACCTGGCTCCAGCGGCTGCGGCTGCCCCGGTTGGACTTCGACCCGGCCGAACTGGCCCCGGAGTTCCGGGCCTTCGTGGAGCGGGGCAGCAGCGAACGGCTGCGGACCCAGCTGTACGACGCGACCACCGACCTCGGCATTCCGGTGATCTACGGGGTGCAGCTCGCCGACGACGACCGGGTCATCGCCCAGCTCGTCGCGGCGACGGCGGAGCTGGACCCCGGCAAGGGGATCGCCAAGCTCTACCGCGAGGCGTCCTCCCTGCGGATCGCGCTCCGTCACATGGCGCGGGCCGCCGCGAAGGACTCCACGGCCCCCGCGGCGGAGGAGGACATCGTCAGCGTCGTCGACGGCGCCCTGCTGTCCGGCCCGCTCTCCCAGCGGCACCGCTTCGACTTCCTGCTGGAGGGCGAACGCCCGGTGCACGGGCTGCGCGACCTTCCCAGGGCCCCGTCCGAGGAACCGCTGCCGGCCCTGGCCTGGCTGCTCGAACGGCTGCACGCCGCGGGCTGTGAGGTCGTCGCCGTCGACCTCACCACCGACGAGGCCGAGCAGGTCGGAGCCACCGTCGTACGGATGCTCGTCCCCCAGCTCATGCCGCTGTCCTTCGTGCACCGGGCCCGCTACCTGGCGCACCCCCGGCTCTACGCGGCGCCCGCCGCCATGGGCCATCCGGTGCGGGGCGAGGACGAGATCAACCCGCACCCCCAGCCCTTCGCCTGATGCCCGACCGGCCCGTCCGTCCGACCGGCCCGTCCGACTGGCCCCTCTGGTCAGCCTCTCCGACCGGCCCACTCGACCGGCCCACCCGACCGGCCCACCCGACCGGCCCACCCGACCGGCCTGGCCCACCAGTCTGCCCGACCGGTCCGTTCCACCCTTCCACCCGCCGTGAACGTCCGACGAGGAGTCCGAAGATGACCGACCCGCGCCTGCTGATCCTCACCGCGGGAGCGTTCGGCGCGGCCGTCGCCGAAGGGCTGGCCGCACGCTACGCCGGGTCCACCGTGCTCGACGTGAACCAGGGCACCCACCCCAGCCTGTGGCCCGACAGCGACCTGATCGTGCTGGCCACCGGACAGGGACGGGAAGTGCTGGCCGACATGGTCGACGCCAGCGCCCACTCCTGGAACCGGCCCTGGTTCCCCGTCCAGGCGGGCCCCCTCGACCTGCGGTGCGGACCGGTGGTCGTGCCCGGCCGCACCGCGTGCCACCGCTGCTACACCCGCCGCCGTGCACAGCACACCGCTCCGACGGCGGATCGGACCCGGGACGGCGGGGCCACCGCGCCCCCGGTCTCCGGACACGCCCCGCACCACGTCGCCATCGCCGTGGGACTCGCGGACCAGGCGGTGTGCGAGGCCCTGGCCGTACCCGGTGAGCCGGGCGCGGCGGAGGGCATCGGCGCCACCGTGCGGATCTTCGGGATCGTGGAGGGCGCCACCTCCAGCTCGGCGGTCGTCGCCGTCGACCGGTGCGCCCGCTGCCGGCCGGCCCGTACCCCCGAGAGCCGCCTGGCGCGGTTCGAGGCGATCGCGGCGGAGCTCGCGGCCCTCCCCGCCCTCCCCGCTCTTCCGGCCCTCCCGGGCCAGTGACCCCGACCCCGCGCACGAACCCGCACCGCACCCCGTACGACCCGCACCGCACTCCGTACGACCCGCACCGCACTCCGTACGACCCGCACCGCACCCCGTACGACCCGTGCGTCTCGCACGACCGGCGCGTCCCGCTCGTACGTCCCGAACCGGAAAGGAGGCCTCGATGCCGGACCACTCTGTGATCACCGCCGAAGCCATGGCCTCGGCCGCCCTGAACGACCCGCAGTTCCACGTCCCGGCGCGACCCAGGCTCCGGCGCGGGCTCTCCCTGCACCACACGCCCGAGGCCCTGGTCGTCGAAGGGACCCCCAAGAAGCAGCTGCTGCGCGGTGCCGCCGCCCGGGAACTGCTGCCCCGCATGCTCCCGCTGCTCGACGGCGGCCGCGGCCACGAGGACGTGGCCGACGCCCTGGGAATCCCGGTCGGCACCGTCTTCAAGGCCCTCTCCCTGCTGTGGACCTGCGGCCTGATCGAGGAGGCCGCGTCCCCGGCGGCGGCCTCCCGGGCGGCGGCGGTGCCCGACGCCCTCGCCGACTTCCTCTCCCGCATCGGCGACTCCACCGGGGCCAACCACGCCTGGGAGGAGGCCCTGGACCGGCTGGCCCGGGCCCGGGTCGAGGTCTTCGGCACCGGCACCCTGGCCGACGCCGCCCGCCGCCACCTCGCCGACTCCCTCGTGGAGACCGGATCCGGCACCGGCACCGAGCCGGCACCGGGCAGCACCCTCGTGGTCGCCGCCGGACTCGACCCGACCGCCTCGGCGGCGCTCGCCGCCTCCTGCGCCCTGGCCGGCGTCCCGCTGATCCGCCTCGCGCTCACCGGTCGCACCGCCCACCTCGGGCCGTACGTCGACCTCGCGTTCACCCCCTGTCTCGCCTGCCGCACCGCGGAGGACCCGCCGGACGACCGCCCGCCGCTGCCCGGCGACGCCGAACTGGCCGCCGCGCTCTTCGCCCGGGACCTGTTCGCGCTGCTCTCGCGGAGCACGCCAGGACCGCTGCCGTCCCAGTGGCGCACCGTCGACCTGTCCGACCTCTCGCAGGAGCGCCGCTCGGCCGCCACCCGGCCCGGCTGCCCGCACTGCTCGGCGGCGCCGGGCGACCCGGTCGCACCGCCGCTCGCCGCGCGCTACGAGGCCGCCATCGCCTTCCCGCCCCGGGAGTACGCCGACGGCAAGGCCCACCAGGCCCACTACAAGCCCTCGAACATCGCCCTGCAGAACGACGAGAAGACCTGGCCCGTCGCGGCGGCCGTGCCCCTCCCGGAGCCACCGCTCGAATCGCTGCGCGCCCCGTCGCCCGCCGCCCTCGACGACGGGACCACCGCCCTGCTCCTCGCCGTCACCGCGGGCCGCAGGGGTCTGCTGCCCGGCCGCGTGCAGCGGTGGACGGCGAGCGGCGGCAACATCGGCTCCGTCGTCGCCCACCTCGTGGTCCGCGACGTCCCCGGTCTGAAGCCCGGCGTCTACGGCTACGTGGCGTCCGAGCACCGGCTGGCCAGGCTCGCGGCCGACCCCGGCGCCGTCCCGGGTGAGGCACCTCTGACGGTCGTCCTCACCGGCGACTTCACCAAGGTCGCCAAGAAGTACGCGGCGTTCGCCCTGCGGATCGTCCTGCTCGACGCCGGCTGCGCCACCGCCACGCTCCGCGCCGCGGCGGCCGCGCTGGGCCTGCCGTTCGTGGTCCGCACCCGCTGGGACGACCTCGCGGTGGCCGCGGCCCTGGGGATCGACCCCGACCTGGAACCGATCACCACCCTCGTCGACCTGGGAGGAGCCCCGTGAGCGCCCCGCACGAACTGGCCATGGACATGCTGGCGTCCTTCCGGGAGCAGCGCGGAACCGGCGCCGCCACAGCACTCGCCGAACGCCGGACGCGCGTACGGGCCGAGCCCGCGCCCGTCCTGCCCGCACCGGACCCGGTGGCGCTCGGACCGGCCGTCAGGGTCGATCCGTACACGCACGGGACCGTGCCCCACGACCTCCTGACCACCTTGGAGAACCGGCGTTCACTGCGCGGCTTCTCCTCGGCGCCCCTGCCCGCCGGACTGCTGGCCGGCATCATGACCCGGGCCCTGGCGCAGGACGAGGCCACCGGGATCGCCGGGACCACCGGGCCCGACAGGACCGACGGGACCGACGCGGACTTCCCGCTCGAACTCACCGTCGTCGCCAGCCGGTTGACCGGGATCGCCCCCGCCGTCCACCGCTTCGACGCCGCGACGTCCTCCTTCACCCCGGTGATGGAACTGCCCACCGGAGCGGCCCGCTACGGACTGACGCTGCAGCCGGAGTTCTCCGACGCCGCCGCGATCGTCTCGATCGGGGTGCCGCTGGACGCCGCGGTCCACCGTCACGGCGGGCACGGCTACCGGCTGCTGCTCACCCGCGCCGGCTCCGCCGCGTACGCGATGTGGCTGGACGGCGTCGCCCACGGGCTGGTCGGCAGCGTCTTCGCCGGCTTCATACCGGCGGCCGTCCGCGGCCCCCTGCTCAGCGACGGAACGAGCCGCCAGCAGATCTTCGCGCTGGCCCTGGGCCTGCCGCCGGCCCCCTGAGACTTCCCGCCCCGACCGGGTGCGGGAGCCGTCACCCACCGCACGACACCT
This sequence comes from Streptomyces sp. NPDC058664, assembly GCF_042716635.1. NCBI lineage: Bacteria > Bacillati > Actinomycetota > Actinomycetes > Kitasatosporales > Streptomycetaceae > Streptomyces > Streptomyces sp. NPDC058664. The sequence goes on from NZ_JBHXRW010000004.1 coordinate 13,777, forward strand.
GAGGAGGTGCCTCACATGGAGGACATCGAACTGTACGCCGTCGACGCCGAGGAACTGGCGATCGAGGAGCTGCCCGAGGGCAACGCCCTCGCGAGCTGGGCGTCCGCCGGATCCGCCTCGACCGCGTCCTGCCCGGCGACGTCCGCGTCGTCCGTCAGCAGCGCGTCCACCTACGGGTGATCCGCAGCCCCCGGCCGGTCCGTCCGGCCGTCCGCACCGCACACCGGAAGGAGGTGAACACCATGGAGAACAACATCGAGCTCTACGTCATCGACGGTGACGAGCTGGCGATCGAGGAGCTTCCGGAGGGCAACGCCCTCGGCTGCTTCTTCTGCGCCGGATCCGCTTCGACCGCGTCCTGCCCCGGCTCGTCCGCGGCCACCGCGTCGTCCGCGTCGACCGTCGGCTGACCCCCGGTCATCCCGGTCGCTTCCGGTCCCCTTCGACCGGTGCGCAGTACCTCCACACGGCAGCACACAGACACACGGACACGCAGAAAGGATTTCTCGATGCAGGACTTCGACGACCTCGAACTGGACCTGTCCGCCGACGAGCTGGCCTCGGACGCGCTCGGCCTCGAGCCCCTGAAGGAGGGCGTCGCCCTCGGCACCTGGGCGACCGCCGGCACCGCTTCGACGGCCTCGTGCCCGACGAGCACCGCCTCCTCCTCCGCGAGCGCCTCCAGCTTCGGCTGAGCCCGCCCGCGGTACCCGCCGCACCACCACCACACCCACCCGAAAGGAAGTGAACGCCATGAACGAGAACCTCGACAACGAGCTCGAGCTGTGGTCGGAGTCCCTCGACCTGGAGGTCCTCCAGGACGCTGTGAGCCCCGGTTTCACCACCGCCTTCTGCGGCGCCTGCGCCGGCTCGGCCAGCTGCCCCGTCGGCTGCGTCGGCTCGATGAGCAGCGTCTCCAGCCAGGGCGGCTGATCAGCCCTGCGGATCCTGGGCCCCGGGGTGGTCCTAGTACCCCGGGGCCCAGGCCCCCAGCCCGGTCCGCTTTTCCCGGACCGGACTGCGTCAGACCAGACCAGATTAGAGCCAGGCGGCCCGGCGCGACAGCGGGCCGGCCGCCGCTGCGGAGGGAGGAACCGCGCCGTGGACACGTGCACCGCACCCAAGCTCCGGGAGGATCTGGAGATCATCCGGGGGATGGACGACCACCCCCTGATGTTCGATCCGAAGGGCGGGACCTACCACCGGCTGACCAAGTCGGCGGCGGCGCTGCTCCGTCAGTTCGACGGAGCGCACTCGCTGGACGAGCTCTCGGCCCTGATGGCCGAGCGCCGGGGCGTTCCCGCCGAGGGCGTACGCGGAGAGCTCACCGCCTTCGTCGACGAGCTGAGCCGCAGCGGCCTCCTCGTCGGAACCGAAGCCGAGCAGGCGCCGAAGAAGCGCGCCGGCGGCCGCTTCGGCACCACCATGCTCATGCCCCGCTTCGTCATCACCCGCTCGCTCCCGACGGTCCTGGAGCCGGCCGCCCGGCTGCTGCGCCGGGTCCCGGCCCGGCTGTCGGTCGGCGTCTTCGCGGGCGGCGGCGTCCTCGGCATCCTGCTCGGCCTCTACGCGGTCCTGACCTCGGCCCCGCCGGCCAAGGACCTGCTGGGCACGGGCACCCTCGTCGCCATCGGCCTGATGTTCCTCCAGATCCTCGTGCACGAGAGCGCGCACGCCATGGTCTGCCAGGTGCTCAAGGTGCCTGTGCGGGGCCTGGGAGTGGCGCTGCTCTTCTACTTCATGCCGCTCGCCTACGTCGACCGCACCGACGCCTACCGCGTCCGTTCCCGGGGCGGCCGGGTCCTGCTCGCCGTCGCCGGACCGCTCAGCGACGGCTGGTTCACCGGCGCCGCCGCCCTGCTCGTGCTCACCACGGACGGGCCGGTCGCGCAGGTGGCCGGGGCGCTGCTGATCTTCCAGATGCTCAACCTGGTCACCAACATCAACCCGATGCTCCCGAGCGACGGTTACGCGGCCCTCGAGGCCGGCTTCGGTCTCGTCGACGCGCGGGGCCGCGCCTTCACCCTGCTGAAGCACCGCCTCCTCGGCCGTCCGCTGCCGGGCTTCCTGGAGCGGATGCCGGCCCGCGGCCGCCGGCTGCACGTCACGTACGGCATCGTGTGCAGCGTCTACACCGTGGCGCTCGGCTTCTTCGTCGTCCAGTCGCTGCTCTGGTCGTTCGAGCTGGTCGGACGGTCGATGCCGTGACCACCGCCCCCGTGACCACCGCCCCCGTGACCACCGCACCCGTGTCCACCGCCCCCGTGACCACCGCCCCCGTGTCCATCACCCCCGAGATCTCAGGACCGCTGCTCACCCGGGTGGGCGGTCTGCCGACCGAGGCCCTGGACCTCACCGGGTCCGCCACGCGACGGGCGATCGCCGAGGCAGCCGACGCCCACGCCGAACTGGAGCGACGGCGGCCCGCCCTGGAGGACGCCTGCTTCCCGCTGGTGCCCCTCCTGGACGACGAAGTGCCGCTGCGCCGCCAGGTGCTGGCCGCCAAACGCGCCGCGCACCGGCTGCGGGCGCTGCCGTGGGGCGACGAACTCCCTCCCCGCATCGTCGAGTTGGCCGGACCCGAGGCGGCCGCCGAGTTCCTCGGCTGGCAGGCCGCCGTCCGGCTGCGCGACGAGACCGCCCGGCGGCTCGACGCCCTGCTGACCGAGGACCGTGCGGCGGCCCCGGCCGCGCTCGCCGGCCACCTCGCAGACCCGGGCTTCGTCCGTGCCGCGGCACTGGCCGCCCCCGACTGGCTGCGGCACGGTCGCCCGCGCCGCCGCCCCGCCGAGACCCGCAACCTGCGGACGCTCTACTCCTACGTCTCCCGGGCCGCCGTGAAGACCAGCCCGTTCTCCACGCTGACCACCGTCGGCGAGGGCGGCTCACGCGGTGCTGCCGGTGCTGCCGGTGCCGTCGGTGCTGTCGGGGTCGCTGGTGTTGCTGGTGCTGCCGGTTCCGTCAGTTCCGCCGGTGCCGGGAGTGCCGCCGGTTCCGCCGGAGAGGGCCGACGTACGGCCCCCGTCGCCCACAGCTACGCCGCCACCGCCCTCGCCCAGCTGGCCCTGCGCTGTCTGGCCCGCGAGCCCGGCACCGCCGGTCTGCTGCGCTACCGGCTCGCGCCGCTCAGGCCCGGCGGCCCCGACGCCCCCGGCGGCCTCGTCCTGCTGCCCGAACCCGTCGCGGACGGCGGTCTCGCCTGGCGGCTCGACCGGGTGGTGGAGGCCGACCACGCGGCGCCCTGGCTGTCCGGCTTCGCGAACGACGCCGAGCACTCCCTCGACGGGCTGCTGTCCGGGCTCGGCGGCCCCGACCCCTTCCGCCGCTTCCGGCGACTGCTCGACACCGGACTGATCGCGCCCGTACCGCCCTGGCGGCGCGGCGACGACCCGGTGGGCGCCGTGGCGGAGCTGCTCGCGGACCACCCCGAGGACGGGGACGGGATCGCGGGCGAGGTGAGGGAGTTGAGGGACTCGGCCGCCGTCCTCGCCGCCGCCGGTGAGGACGAACGCACCGAGACGCTCACCCGGGCCCGCCGCACCGCCCGGCGCTGGGCCCGGCGGGCCGGTCTGGACCGGTTCGACTCCGGTGAGGTGCTGTACGAGGACGTGGCGAGCGACCTCGCCCTGCCGGAGCTCCTCGACGTGCCCGAGGTCCGGGCCGACCTGACCGAACTGGGCCGCCGCATGCGCCCCTTCGTCTTCCGTTCGCACCTCTACGACGTGCTCGTGGACCGCTTCACGGCCGAGTACGGGCCGGGCGGGACCTGCACCGACGTGCTCGGGTTCCTGATGCGCGTCGCCGTCGACGGCGACGCGCAGCCCGATCTCGACAAGGCGTCCGTCGCCGATCGCGCCGAGCGGGAGACCGCGGGGGAGCGGGCCTGGCTGCCGGTCGGGCCGAGCAGCGCGCCGCCTGCCGCGGCGGTGCTGTTCCAGCTCGCCGCGACCGGCCCGCAGGCCGTGCGCGGCGGCGACTACCAGCTGGTGGTCAACCAGTTCAACCCCGGCACGGGCGGGCTCGTGACCCGCTTCGGACCGCTTCTCGGCGAAGGCTTCCGCGACCGGCTGCGCGAGCACGTCCGGGCCTGCTGGCCCGGCAGGACCTGCCGGGAACTCGTCCTGTGGACGGAGATCAACACGGCCCAGTCGCGGTCGGCCGGCCTGCTGCCGCCCCTGCTGCTGCCCGGTGAGGTCCCGGCGGACGACGGCCTCGACCTCACCGACACCGTGCTCACGCACGACCCCGGCGAGGGCACCCTCGCGCTGCGCGACCGCACGGGCGACCCGGTCGGCCTCGCCTATCTCGGTCTTGTCCCGCCGCACCTCTTCCCGCCGTTCGCCCGGCTGCTCGCCGTACTCGCCGACCCGTGGGTCAACGGATCGCCGCACTCGGACTACGTCCTGCCGTTCGGGCTCCAGGAGCGGCGCACCGACGAGGTCGTGCCGGCCCCGCGCACCGCCTTCGGCCGCGTCACCGTCTCCCGCGCCTCGTGGGTCGTCCCGGCGGCCGAACTGCCGCTGCCGAGACCGGGCGAGAGCGACGCCGAGACCGCGCTGCGCGCCGAGGGGTTCCGGCGGGCGCACGGTCTGCCGGAGGAGGTCTTCTGCCACCGGCTGACCGGCTTCGGACCGGGCGAGCAGGGCACGGACCGCAAGCCCCTGTGGGTCTCGCTGACCTCCCCCCTCTCGCTGTCCGTGCTCGCCCAGTGGGCCGGCCCGGCCACCGGCCACCTGCGCCTGGTCGAAGCGCTGCCGGCCAGGTCCGCGCATCCGCTGCGGGACGCGGCGGGCGGCACGCGCGCCGCCGAGCACATCGCGCTGCTGCGCTGGCGGCGGCCGGAGGAGGAAGCATGAGCATGACGGTTCCCCGGCGGGACTGGTGGTACGTACGGGTCTACCCGGGCGGCCCCCGGCTCATGGACGCCGCGGCCCGCACCCTCGTGCCGTGGCTGGCCGCGCAGGCCGGGCGGCTGGGCAGCGAGGACTGGTTCTTCATCCGGTACTGGGACGCCACCGGCCACCACCTGCGGCTGCGGCTGCGCGCCGGGGCCGACGCGGTGGACGCCCTGGACGCCGTCGCCCGGGAGGAGCTCACCGCTCTGCTCGGCACGCTGGAGGAGCGGCCCGAGGACTCCGTCGGCCTGCTGCCCGGCGCGCTGCCGCCCGGCTCGCCGGCACGCGGCGTCACCCCCGCGCTGTACGCGCCGGAGTCGGCCAAGTACGGCGGTCCGGAAGGGGTCGCCATCGCCGAGCGGATCTTCCACCTGGACAGCGTGTTCTGCTCCGAGAACGACCTCGCCGCCCTGCCCCGCCGCTACGAACGGGCCGCGCACGCCGTCCACTTCGCCCGGGCGCTCACCGCCAGGGTGCTCACCGAGGAGGAGCGGGACGTCTTCTGGATCCGGCACCGCACCCGGTGGGGCTGGCAACTGCGCCTGGCCGCCGACGGGCGGCCGCTCCGGCCCCTGCTCGGCGGCGTCTCGGCCGGCGTACGGGAACAGGGCGTGCCCGCACCCGGCGCGCGGGAGCGCGTCGACGCGCACGCCGACGCGCTGGCCGAACTCCTCCTGCGGGCACCCGGATCCCGGGACCACCAGGTGCTCCACCACCTGCACATGGTGATGAACCGGCTGGGTTTCCCGCCCGGCGAGGAGGCGGCGCTCGGCATGCTGGCAGGGCAGACTGCGAGGAAACCGGCGGCTGTCGCCGCTTCGATGTCCGGACGAGAGGAACACCTGGGATGACCCTGGCCGGCGACATGATCCTGCTCGCCTTCGACGAGGAGGGCGGCAGGCTTCCCGTCCGCCAGTCCTTGGCCCCGGCGGTGCGCGGCGCGCTCCTCGCCGAACTGCTCGACGACGGCGCCCTGACGGACGACGCGGGCACGGTCAGGACCGCGGGCGAGGCGCCGCGGGACGCCGCGCTCCGCGAGGTGTGGCAGCGGATCGCGGCGGAGCCCGGCAGGAAGTGGCTGCACTGGGTCCGCAAGGACGGCCGCGCGTCGATCCACGAGGTGCTGCGGGGCCTGGAGAAGGACGGGCTCCTGGAGCGGAGCACCGGCCGGGTCTTCGGCGTCTTCCCGCTGAACCGGGCCGATCTCACCCCGGCGGGCCTCACCGCCGCCCGGGAGGCGCGGGCCGCGGTGGCCGCCGCGGTCGAGGCCCCGGCGGCCCCCGGCGGTAGCGCGGACCGTGGCCGGGCCGCGCTCCTTGCCGGACTCGCCCACGCGGGCGGCCAGTTGGGTACGACCCTGACCGCCTACCGGCGCCGCGCGCTCAAGGAGCGGCTCGCGGCCCTGTCCGAGGGCGCGGCCCCGGTGTCGCCCGCGGTCCGCCGGGCCGTCCAGGACCTCCAGGGCGCGGCCGTCTCGTAGGGACCGGCTCCGGAGTGTGGCCGGGCTCGAGGTACCGGCTCCGGAGTGTGGCCGGGCTCGTAGGGACCGGCTCCGGGGCGCGGCCGTCTCGTAGAGGTCCGCTTCAGGGCGCGGCCGGCTCCCGGGAGTCGCGAACGGCCTTCAGATCCATCCGCGTTCGCGCGCCAGCAGGGCGGCGTGCGGGCGGCTGGACGCGCCCAGGGCGCGCAGGAGGTCGGCCACGTGCCGCCGGTAGGTCCGTACCGACATGCCCAGGTCCCGGGCGCCGATCTCGTCCTTGCCGACGTGGCACATGGACTTCAGGACGTCCCGTTCGATCTCGGCGAGACCACCCGGACACTCCTCGTCGTCCGCGACGATCGCCGACAGGTCCGTGGCCTGGCACCAGATCTTCTCGAAGAGGGCGAGGATGCCGGAGACGAGGCCGGCCTCCTGGGCCACCAGGGCGCCCCGCGAGGTGTCCTCGGGGTCGATGGGGACCAGGGCGGTGCGCCGGTCGTAGACGAGGACGCGCTCCGAGAGGTCGTCGGCCACCCGGATCTCCGCTCCCTTGGCGGTGAGTTCCCGCAGGTAGCCGACGGTCGGCGGATCGTCGAGGGCCTCCTGGAGCACCACGCTGCGGATCCGGACGCCCCGGCTCAGACAGCGCAGGTCCAGCGGGCGCGAGTGCGTGATGTTCTCGGGCGTCAGGACCGTGTACGGCTCGATGGACAGGATCTCCTCGCGGGCGAAGAAGGCGAGGTCGTCGATCCGGCTGCGGATCTGCGCCACGTTCTCCATGCGCTCGATGGACTGCGGCGAGGCCGGCGCCGGACTCTGCTCGTCCCGCAGCGCGGCGACCAGGTGCCGGGAGCGGGTGACCTCCTGCAGTTCCTGGTGCAGTTCGCGCAGCCGCAGCTCGGTGAGCCGGTCCACCACGATCGCCGGATCGGTCGGGCACACGGTCCGCCGGTCGGTCGGGTAGAGCAGGCCGAGTTCGCGCAGCCGGTCCTGGGCGGTGGCCACGGCCTCGCGGTCGGCCCGTAGCAGGATGTGGATGTCCCCGTCGGTGGTGTCGGGATTCCTCAGGAAGTGCCGATAGATGCTCTCCTCCAGTTCGGAGAGTCCCAATATGCGCATGTCTGTTACCGCCATCACGAGCCCCCCGAGCTCTGCTTGCACGCCGGCGCCGCGCTCCGCTGGTCAGACGGCTGTAGCCGCGCGTCCGGATGGTGGTTTGGAGAGTATTGCCCGAGTAAACGGAAGCCTACATAAGCGATCACCGATGTGACGGGTGTCACATTGCGGGAGGTGTCCTCGGGGTGGACGGCGTGTGACGTACGCGCCTCTCCGAGCCGCGGGTTGACCCCTGAACGGGGAGGCGCATAGCGTCGCCGGGCTGGGGTGAGCGAGGGCTCGGAGGTCTCGTGGTGGTGTCCGGTGGAGTGGAGCGGCTGACCGCCGAAGGGGCACCCTTCGCCGTCGAGGACGGCGTGTACGCCGGCGGGCCCCGCACGCTGCGGGAGTTCGTGGAGGCCGTCTGGGGTTACGGGGACCGGGTGTTCCTGGTGTCCGAGAGCGGCCCGATGACCTACCGGGAGTTCTTCGACGCCGCCTGCGGGCTCGCCCGGCGGCTCGTCGGGGAGTACGGGCTGCGCCCCGGTGACCGGGCCGTCGTCGCCATGCGCAACCTGCCCGAGTGGCAGGTCGCCTTCTGGGCCGCGCAGCTGGCCGGTCTCGTCGCCGTACCCCTCAACGCGTGGTGGACCGAGGACGAGTGCGCGTACGTGCTCGACGACTGTGCGCCGGGCGTGCTGCTGGTCGACGGCGAGCGGGCCGAGCGGGTACGGGCGTGGGCCCGGAAGAACCGTGTGCCCGGGATCGTCTTCGGTGACGCCGGGGACGGGGCCGTCCCCGGCGACGTGCGGGACCGGTTCGTGCCCTACGTCGCCGACACCGATCCGTTCCTCGGGCCGCCGCCCGTCGACGTCCTCCCCGAGCACGACGCCACCCTCATCTACACCTCCGGCACCACCGGCCGCCCCAAGGGCGCCGTCGCCACCCATCTCGCGCAGGCCGGGGCCGCCATGAACCCCCGGTACTTCGCCGCCGCCGCGGCCCTCGCGCGCGGGGACGTGCCGGGGACCGGGCCCGCGCCCGTGTCGCTCACCACGTTCCCCTTCTTCCACGTCGCCGCCTTCACCTCCTTCTACGCCGTGATGGCCGCCGGCGGCACGCTCGTGATGATGCGGAAGTGGGACGCCGCCCGGGCCCTCGAACTGATCCGGGAACACCGGGTGACCCACTACGCGGGCGTGCCCACCACCGCGCTCCAGCTGCTCGACCTCGCCCGCTCCACCGGCGACCCGCTGGCGAGCCTCACCCTGCTCAGCACCGGGGGCGCCGCCGCCCCGCCCGGCATCGTCGCCGGGATCGTCGCCGGGTACGGGGAGCGCGTCGAGCCCCGCAACGGCTACGGCCTGACGGAGACCTGCGGCGGCGTGCTGTCGAACGTCGGCGCCGAGTACCGCGCCCACCCCGGGAGCGTCGGCCGGCCCTCGCCCGTCACCGAGGTGCGGATCGACCGGCCCGACACGGACGGCGTGGGGGAGCTGTGGCTGCGCGGGCAGTCGCTCGTCCGGGGGTACTGGGGGAACGAGGCCGCCACCCGCGCCGCCTTCACCGACGACGGCTGGTTCAGGACCGGGGACCTCGCGCGCGTCGACGAGGAGGGGCGGGTCAGCATCGTCGACCGGCTCACCGACATGGTGATCCGAGGCGGCGAGAACGTGTACTGCGTCGAGGTCGAGGCCGTCCTGCACGAGCACCCGGACGTGGCCGACGCCGCCGTCCTCGGAGTCCCGCACCCCCTCCTGGGCGAGGAGGTCGTGGCCGTCGTACGGCTGCGCCCCGGGACGGACGCCGACACCGAGCGGCTGCGCGCCCACGTGGGGGCACGCCTCGCCGCCTTCAAGGTGCCCGCCCGTGTCCTCGTACGCGAGGAGGAACTGCCCCGGAACCCGACCGGGAAGATCATCAAGAGGGAGTTGCGGGACGGGCTGCTCGGAGGCGCGTGACGCGGGCCCCTCGGGGGCACGTGACGCGGTCCGATCGGTTCGTTCCTCCGTGGGGGCGGGCGGCTCGGGCTCCTCAGTCGCGGGTGATGCGGACCCGGTAGGCGCCGTTCGCGTCCTCGTCGAGCACGCTGATCCGTATGCCGTTCGCGCGGTCCGTGAACGTCTCGCCGGGGCGGTACGGAGCGTCCGAGAGCTCCGCGTGGACGTTGGCGCGCCGGGTGCAGCCGCCGCTCGCGCGTTCGCTGTCCGACACGGTCACCGGGCCGTGGCCGGTGTCCACGTCGGACTCCACCCGGTAGACGAGGACGCCCTCCTCGCAGACCGCCTCGTCGTTGCCGCCCCGGGTGCGGACCTCGACGGCGTAACCGGAGGTGTCGGAGAGCGGGACGAACGTCAGCTTGGGGCCGCCGGGGTCGGCCAGCGGGGTGAGGGTCCAGTCGCCGGTGCCGACGGCGGACGCGCAGTTGATCTGGTCGTTGTCGAGCCAGCCCAGCTTCCACTTGTGCCAGCCGAGCAGGTCGTTGTTGGCGCCCCAGTCCTCGGACATGATGTCCCAGTGCCCGACGGTCCCGCCGCCGTCCGACGTGTACAGGTCGGGGAGCCCGAAGACGTGCCCGTTCTCGTGGGGCAGCACCCGGTAGCCGGTCTCGGCGAAGCTGCCGGAGCCGTCGTCCTGGCGGCTGTAGACGAAGGACGTGTTGGCGAGCGGCACGCCGTCGGCGTACGGGGCGTCGTCGTTGCCGGAGAAGGTCACGGACAGGACGGTGTCGAGGGCTGACGGCCCGGCGTTCGGCGTGACCAGGACGTTGACCAGGTCGTACGCGCTGAAGTCCACCATCGGGTCGGCCGTCTTCACGATGTCCTCGACGAGGGAGCGGTAGCCCGGTTCGTACGGGGAGCCGCGCTCGATCCCGTACGCGGAGAAGGCCCGGGGCATCCGCAGCCAGTCGGGTACGGGGGCCTCGGCGTGGTAGCGCAGACGCCCGTACGAGCTGGTGCGGAACCATTCGGCGGTCTGCGGGAAGAACTCGCGGAAGCGGCCCATCGCCGTGCCGTCGCCGGTGGCGTCGGGGAAGTCGATCATCAGGTTGAGGGCCTTGACCTGGCCCGTGGAGCGGACGTACCCGGGAGCCGTGGGCAGCCCCTCCGACATCTGCACCCCCAGCGTGGTGGTGATGCGGCACGGGCCCAGCTGGGCGCCGCCGGGCGCGGTGGCCACGGGGCCCGCGGAGGCGGGGGCGGGCCCGGGGAGGGTGGTGCTCGCGGAGGCGAGGAGCGCGAGCGAGAGCGCCGTGGTCGCGGCCAGGGCGACGGGTCTGCATATCCGTCGGCGGGGGTGCTGCATACGGTCGCCTCTCCGGTGGGGGCAGGTCGGCGGCGTGGGCCCTTCCGGTCCGCAGGGCCGCGCTGTGCGATCAGCCTGTGACGAGCGGTGCGTCCGCGCGCGCCGGGTGGCCCGATCGTGGGTATTCCGAGCGGGGCGGCGCGTGTGACCCAGGTCACGCGCAGGTCCGGAAATAAGCGGGGACCAGGTCCCCGTTCAGGACTGTGTCGAACGAAGTGGGGATTCCTTCCCCGGATGCCCCGAGTGACCTGGTGACCCAGCCGGCCGAGTGGCCGAGCCGCCCGGTGACCGAGTGGTCGAGCAATCGAGTGATGTGAGGAGTCGTGGCGTGACCAGTACCGCCGGCACCGCGCCCGCCCGCCGTGTACCCCGTCCGCGCGCCGACGCCCTGCGGAACCGCGAGCGGATCGTGACGGCGGCGCGCGAGATGTTCGTCGAGTTCGGTCCCCAGGTGCCGTACGACGAGGTCGCGCGCAGGGCCGGCGTCGGGAACGCCACGCTCTACCGCAACTTCCCGGAGCGCCCCGACCTCGTCCGCGAGGTCGTCCTCTCGATCGTGGCCCGCGTCACCGAGGCCGCCGAGCGGGCCGCCGAGGAGGAGGGCGACACCTTCGCCGCCCTCCGGCGCTTCACCCACGCCGCCGCCGAGGAACGCGTCGGCGCCCTGTGCCCGATGCTCGACGGCGCCTTCGACAAGGACCACGCCGACCTGGTGGCCGAGCGTGAACGCCTCGAAGAAGCCGTCCAGTCGCTCGTCGACCGCGCCCAGCGGTCCGGCAGGCTCCGCTCCGACGTCGGCGTCGGGGACCTGATGGTGGCGGTGTCCCAGCTGACCCGCCCGCTGCCCGGAAGGTCCTGCAGCGCCCACTTCGACCAGTTCGTCCACCGCCACCTGCAGCTGTTCCTCGACGGCCTCGAAGCGCCCGCGCGCTCCGAACTGCCCGGGACGGCCGTCACCCTGGAGGACCTGAGGCGCGACGCCTGCCCGTCGTCCTGAACGTCTCCCCCTCCCCGCCTTCTCCCCCTGTCTCCTTCTTCACGCTTTCCTGTACGTCCCTTTTTCACCAGTACGCGCCAAGAGGTGGCTACCCCCATGCCGAAAATCCCCGACAGCTCCGTGACCCACCCCGACCCGGGCCGCTGGAAAGCGCTCGTCTTCATCGCCCTCGCCCAGCTGATGGTCGTGCTCGACGCCACGATCGTGAACATCGCGCTGCCCTCCGCCCAGCAGGACCTCGGGATCTCGGACGGCAACCGGCAGTGGGTCATCACCGCCTACGCCCTCGCCTTCGGCGGTCTGCTGCTCTTCGGCGGACGCATAGCCGACCTGTGGGGCCGCAAGCGCACCTTCGTCGTCGGTCTGATCGGCTTCGCCGCCGCCTCCGCCCTCGGCGGAGCGGCGACCGGTGAGGCCATGATGCTCGGTGCCCGCGCGCTCCAGGGCGCCTTCGGCGCGCTGCTCGCGCCGGCCGCGCTCTCGCTGCTCGCCGTCACGTTCACCGACGGCAAGGAGCGCGCCAAGGCTTTCGGCATCTACGGCGCGATCGCCGGTGGCGGCGGCGCCGTGGGCCTGATCCTCGGCGGTTTCCTCACCGAGTACCTGAACTGGCGCTGGACCTTCTTCGTCAACATCCCGTTCGCCGTCGTCGCGGCCATCGGCGCGTACCTCGTCATCCGTGAGCCCGCGGGCGGCCGCAACCGCTCCACGCTCGACATCCCCGGCGTGATCCTGTCGACCCTGGGTCTGGTCGCGCTCGTGTACGGCTTCACCCGCGCCGAGTCCGAGGGCTGGAGCGACGCCGGCACGATCGGCCTCTTCGTCGGCTCCGGTGTGCTGCTCATCGCGTTCGTGGCCACCGAGTCGCTGGTGAAGTCCCCGCTGCTGCCGCTGCGCGTCCTGACCGACCGCAACCGCGGCGGTGTCTACCTGTCGCTCGGTCTCGCGGTCATCGCGATGTTCGGCCTCTTCCTCTTCCTGACGTACTACCTCCAGATCGTGAAGGGCTACTCGCCGGTCATGACGGGCTTCGCGTTCCTGCCCATGATCGTGGGCATGATCGTCGGCTCGACCCAGATCGGTACGCGCCTGATGACCCGGGTCCCGCCGCGGCTGCTCATGGCCCCCGGCTTCCTGACCGCCGGCGTCGGCATGCTGCTCCTCACCCAGCTGGAGATCGACACCTCGTACGCCGGTCTGATCATGCCCGCGCAGCTGCTCCTCGGCCTCGGCATGGGCACGGCGTTCATGCCGGCCATGTCGCTCGCGACGCTCGGCGTGGACCCGCGGGACGCCGGTGTGGCCTCCGCGATGGTCAACACCTCGCAGCAGGTCGGCGGCGCCATCGGTACGGCCCTGCTGAACACGATCGCCGCCTCGGCGACCACCGCGTACCTCGCCGACCACGCGGCGGGCGCCACCACCCCGGCCGGGCAGAAGCTGCTCCAGCTCCAGGGCATGGTCGAGGGCTACACCGCGGCCATCTGGTGGGCGGTCGGCATCCTGGTCGTCTCCGCCGCGATCGCCTTCGTGCTCATCAACACCGGGAAGCCGGAGATGGGGCCCGCCGCAGGGTCCGGTGCGGACGCGGACGAGGAGATGAGGATCCCGGTCATCGCCCACTGAGCCGGGCCACTGACCCGGGCCACTGGCCCGGGCCCGCTGGCCCGACCTCCCCCGCGCGTACCAAGGCCTGCCCTGGTTCCGTGAGCCGTGTGCTCAGCGGAGCCAGGGCAGGTCCGCGTCCGGGCCCGAGGGTTCGAGGCCCTCGGCCATCACGCGCATGATCTCGCCGAGCCGGCTCATCTGCTCGGGGGAGAGCCGGTCGAACATCGCCTGGCGCACGGCCGCCACATGGCCGGGCGCGGTACGGCGCAGCACCTCGGTCCCCTCGTCCGTCAGCTGGGCGAACTGGCCGCGCTTGTCGGAGGGGCAGTCCTCGCGCCGCACCCAGCCGTTCTTCTCCAGGCGGGCGATCGCGTGGGAGAGGCGGGAGCGGGTGATCTTGGCGTTCCTGGCGAGCTCGGTCATCCGCAGGCGGCGGCGCGGGGCCTGGGAGAGCTGGACGAGCAGGCCGTAGTAGACGTGCGGCATCCCGGCGTCGCGCTGCAACTGGCGGTCGAGGTGGTCCTCCAGGAGCGTGGTGGCGTGCAGGTAGGCGCGCCAGGTGCGCTGTTCCTCGTCGCTGAGCCAGCGCGGTTCGGTGGCCGGTTCGGTCGTGTCTCCCATGGGTCCCATCGTACGACTCGTTCTTGAAAGTTGAACTATGTAGGTTTACGCTACGAATATCGAGCTTGAAGTTTCAAGTACTACGAGGATGTCGGAGGTCGTCGCCATGGACGCCACGCCGGAGCGGATGCCCGCCCTCTACCTGTCCCACGGCGCCCCGCCGCTCGCCGACGACCCCGTCTGGCCCGGCGAGCTCGCCGCCTGGTCCGCCGGCCTCCCCCGCCCCAGGGCGATCCTCATGGTCTCCGCCCACTGGGAGGAGGCCCCGCTCGCCCTGGGCGCCACCGAGACCGTCCCCCTCGTGTACGACTTCTGGGGCTTCCCCGAGCACTACTACCGCGTCCGGTACGGGGCTCCCGGGGCGCCCGCCCTCGCCGAGGCGGTCCGCAAACTGCTCCGCGCGCCCGGCACGCCCGTGCAGGACATCCCCGACCGGGGACTCGACCACGGCGCCTACGTGCCGCTCGTCGAGATGTTCCCGGACGCAGACATCCCCGTACTCCAGATCTCCATGCCCACCCTCGACCCGCGCCGCCTCATGGGCATCGGCCGCAGACTCGCCCCCCTTCGCGACGAGGGCGTCCTCATCGTCGGCAGCGGCTTCTTCACCCACAACCTCGCCGCCCTCCGCCACACCGGCGGCGGGGTGCCCGGCTGGTCCGCCGAGTTCGACGCCTGGGGGCACGAGGCCCTCGCCGCCCACGACGTCGACGCCCTCCTCGACTTCGAGCACGCGTCGCCCGCCGGACGCCTGGCCCACCCGCGTACGGAGCACTTCGCCCCCCTCTTCGTCACCATGGGGGCGGCGGACGCGGCCGGTGACCTCGACGCCCAGCGGACGGTGATCGACGGGTTCTGGATGGGCCTCGCCAAGCGGTCCGTGCAGTTCGGCTGAGCCCGTCCTCGGCCGAGTCCGTCCTCGGCCGGGTCCGTCAGAACACGGGCGGATTCAGCTCGACCGAGCGGACGGCGGCGGCGAGCGCGAGCGGATCGCCCACGTCGAGCGCCGTGTCGGCGAACTTGATCGTGTGGTCGTCGCCGTGCGCGGCCGCCCGCTCGAAGACCTCCTCGGACGTGAGCGGCGTGGTCGACGCGGGCACGTGGACGGCCTCCTTCGGCGTGTACGCGGCGGTCACCGCGGCCGCCGCCGTCCACGCCGCCGCCAGACTCGGCGCCCACAGCTCGCGGGGGAGCGCGGGGAGGGCGCGCAGGACCGCGTTCGGCGCGGTCGCCGCGTGCACCAGCATGATCGGCTCGCCGTGGCCGTGCGTCGCGTACCGGTGCGTCGCCGCCGTCACCAGCTCGACGAGCCGCGTCCGCGCGGTGTCCGGGTCCGGAGCCGTGCCCCACACCGGGAACGCCGTCAGCTGACCGAGCCGCGTCAGGATCCCGCCCACCTGCTCGGGAACCGGCGGTACGGCGTCCAGGGCGGCCGCCGCCGTCGGCGCCACGGCCAGCGGCGCCGGCGTCGGCAGCGGCTGGTGGCGGGCCGCCCAGTAGCCGAGCGCGTGCGCCAGCTCGGCCCGCCGCGGGGCCGTCTCCGGAGACGACAGGAGGGTCCGTACGGCATGGCCGGTGCGGATCACCGGATGCGTCGCCCCGCCCGCGATCCCCGGGAGCAGCCGGGGCCACCACACGGCGAGGACCTCCCGCCAGGGCTTCCCGTCGAGCTCGTGCCCGAGGAAACGGGTCCAGTCGGTGATCCGGGCGGGGTCGCCGAGCGCCTCGCGCCAGTTGTCCGCCGTGACGGGGCGCGAAGGGGGCGGCAGCTCCTCCAGCTTGTGCGCGTAGCGGTCCAGCCAGCGGTGCACGGTCGGGGCCTGGCCGTTGCGGACCAGGGCCTCGACGGCCATGGGGGCGTGGTTGGAGAGCCAGCCGCCCCGCTCGGGGCCGGTGGTGTGGAGACGTTCGAGGGCTTCGTCGAGAGTGCCGGTCGTATCGCTCATGCCGAGGACGCTAGGGCGGGGGAGGGGGGTGGCGTAACGGGCTCGGGGCCTAGTCCGCAAGGCCGAGGGGGCCTCCGCCCGGCGGTCGCCCGGTGCCGGGGCGGCCGACTCCGCCCCGCTCCCGGTGGATTCCGCGCGCGGGCAACCCCCTGACCCGTCCGGGCGTCTTGAAAGGCGGCGCCGCATGTGATCGCGGTCTCACCGACGGTGTGGTCATGGGCTCGCGAGCGACGCCGGACCATCCTCCGGACCCGGTCTGACCTGCGCCTCCGTGGGTGCCGGAGGCATGCCCGCCGGGGCGGCGGCCGCGCAGGATACTGCATGATCGCGAAAATCCATGTGCCGGGTGGGAATTCTGTCCCGATTCCAGTCGTTGTTTCCGTCGGATGCAGGGCACCCGTAAGGGTGTCGCGACCTACTCAGCAAGGGAGCACGCATGGCAACCCGTGCCGTCGCCCGTCGTCAGACCTCCGCCAAGAGCGGGGCCGCGCGGGCGAGCAGCGTTCGCGCCGTGGGCGGGGAGATCGCCGACCGCGACCTGGTCGGCATGTACCTCGACGAGATCGCGCGTACGCCCCTGCTCGACGCCGCCAAGGAGGTCGAGCTCTCCCAGACGATCGAGGCGGGCGTCTACGCCCAGCAGATCCTCGACGACGAGGTGGAGAGCGAGGCGGCGGGCGCGTCCCGCGAGGAGCTCGAAGCGCTGGTCGCCGAGGGCGAGCGGGCCAAGGACCTCTTCATCAAGTCCAACCTGCGGCTCGTGGTGGCCGTCGCCCGGCGCTACCCGCGCAGCGGGCTGCCGCTGCTCGACCTGATCCAGGAAGGGAACGCGGGCCTGGTGCGCGCGGTCGAGAAGTTCGACTACGCGAAGGGCTTCAAGTTCTCCACGTACGCGACGTGGTGGATCCGCCAGGCCATCACCCGGTCCATCGCCGACCAGTCCCGCACGATCCGGCTTCCCGTCCACCTGGTGGAGGAGCTCGGCCGGATCCGTCGGGTGCAGCGCGAGTTCAACCGGGAGAACGGGCGGGAGCCCGAGCCCGCGGAGATCGCCGCCGAGCTCGGCTCGACACCCGAGCGGGTCGTCGACGTCCTCGACTGGTCGCGGGACCCGGTCTCGCTGAACATGTCGGTGGACGACGAGGGCGAGACGCAGTTCGGCGACCTCCTGGAGGACACGTCGGCGATCTCGCCGGAGCAGTCGGTGCTCACGCTGCTGCGCAGCGAGGAGCTCGACGACCTCATCGACAAGCTCGACCACCGGACGGCGTCGATCATCCGCATGCGGTACGGAATCGAGGACGGCCGCGAGCGGACGCTGACGGAGGTCGGCAAGGAGCACGGCCTCACGAGGGAGCGGATCCGGCAGATCGAGAAGCACGCGCTGCTCGAACTCAAGAAGATGGCCCGCGACACCGGCTTCGACGCGGCGGCCTAGAGCGGCCGGCAGCCAGGGAGGGCCCCGGGGACACCGTCCCCGGGGCCCCTGCGGTTCAGGGGGCGTGGCCGATCCGGGGCGGAGCCCCGGAGAGGCGGGCGGGAGGCGCGTCCGTCATCCGCTCGTCGCCGTCGCCAGCCTTCCCGACAAGTCGCGTACGTACAGGAGCAGCGGCTCGGGGCCGTGGATCGTGAAGGGGGCGTCCACCAGGGCCAGGCGGAGGGCCAGCCACTCGACGGAGTCCGTCGCGCGGGCGCGGAGGCGGCAGCTGGTGGGGCCCGTCTCCGTGGGGACCAGGTGGGACGGGAGGCGGGCGGTGACGAAGTCGGCCGGGGCCTCGAAGGACACGTCCAGATCGAGTGCGGCCTGCGCGCGGGACATGGAGCGGACCATGAGCTGGGCCGCGTCGCCCGCCGGCAGTTCGCGCGGGGTGAAGCGGGCTCCGGTGGCGAGCGGATCGGTCACCCGGTCCACCCGGAACGTACGCCAGTCCTCGCGCCCCAGGTCGTACGCCACGAGGTACCACCGGTGTCCGGTGGAGACGAGCCGGTAGGGCTCGACCAGGCGTTTCGTCTCGGCGCCGTCGCCCGCGCGGTAGCCGAAGCGCAGCTTCTCCCGGCCGGTGACCGTACCCGCGAGGGTGGTGAGCGTGGCCGGGGTGACCGTCGCCCCGTCGCCCCGCGTGAGCGGGATCGTGGCGTTCTGAAGGGTGGAGACCCGGTGCCGCAGGCGCGCCGGCAGCACCTGTTCCAGCTTCGCCAGGGCCCGTACGGACGCCTCCTCGACGCCCTCGATCGCGTGCCCGGCCCCGGCCCGCAGCCCGACCGCGATGGCGACGGCCTCCTCGTCGTCGAGGAGGAGCGGCGGCATGGCCGTACCGGCGACGAGCCGGTAGCCGCCGACCGCGCCGAGCGTCGCCTCGACGGGGTAGCCGAGGTCACGGAGCCGGTCGATGTCGCGCCGGATGGTGCGCGGGGAGACCGAGAGCCGTTCGGCCAGTTCGCTTCCGGGCCACTCGCGCGGGGTCTGGAGGAGCGAGAGCAGATTCAGGAGTCGTGCCGGAGTATCCGTCATGTCTTCCAGGATGAGACCGAACTAGGACACGAGCTGACCTAGACGACTTCTATCTTCTTCGTATGAGTTCACACGACGCCGTCACGGACGCGGCCCCCGTCGACCCGAGCGACAAGAGGCGCTGGATCGCCCTCGCCATCGTCATGACCGCCGCCTTCATGGACCTGGTCGACGCCACGATCGTCAACATCGCGATCCCCAGCATCGAGAGGGACCTCGGCGCCTCCTTCGGGGCCATCCAGTGGATCACCGCCGGTTACGCGCTGGCCTTCGCGGCGGGCCTGATCACCGGCGGCCGGCTCGGTGACATCTTCGGCCGCAAGCGGCTCTTCCTGCTCGGCACGGCGGGCTTCACCCTCGCCTCCGCGCTCTGCGGCTTCGCGGCGAACCCGGAGATGCTGGTCGCCTCCCGCCTCCTCCAGGGTGCGGCGGCCGCGATGATGGTGCCGCAGGTCCTGTCGATCATCCACGTGACGTTCCCGGCGCACGAGCGCGGCAAGGTCTTCGGGCTGTTCGGCGCGATCATCGGTCTGGGCGCGGTCTCGGGCCCGCTGCTCGGCGCGCTCCTTACCCAGTGGAACATCGCGGGCCTGGAGTGGCGGCCGATCTTCCTCATCAACCTGCCGGTCGGCATCGCGGGCCTGCTCCTGGGCCGCACGTTCATCACCGAGTCGAAGGCCCCGAAGGCGCTCCGCCTCGACATGGTGGGCGTGCTCCTGGTGACGGCCGCGCTGCTGATGCTGATCTACCCGCTGACGCGCGGCCGTGAGCTGGACTGGCCGCTGTGGGGCCACCTGATGATGGCCGGCAGCGTGCTCGTGTTCGCCGCCCTCGTCGCGTACGAGAAGTACAAGACGAAGAAGGACGGTTCGCCGCTCGTCGAGCTGTCGCTGTTCAAGGTGAAGAGCTTCGCGGCGGGCATCGCGGTGCAGCTGACCTTCGGTGTCGTGATGGGCATCTTCTTCCTGGTCTGGACGATGTACATGCAGATCGGCCTCGGCTGGACCCCGCTGCGGGCCGGTCTCACCGGGGTGCCGTTCTCGATCGCGGTGTCGCTGGCCGCCGGTCTCTCGGTGCAGAAGCTGGTGCCGCGCTTCGGCCGGAAGGTGCTCCAGGCGGGCGCGCTCACGATGATCGCGGGCGTGCTGCTCTACCTCTTCGAGGCCGGGCGTTACGGGACCGGGATCGCGTCCTGGCAGATGATCCCGCCGCTGGTGGTCATGGGTCTCGGCATGGGTCTGATCGTGGCGCCGCTGACGGACGCGGTGCTCTCGGACGTGCCGAAGGAGCACGCGGGGTCGGCCTCGGGCCTGATCAACACGACCGGGCAGATGGGCAACGCACTCGGGCTCGGCCTGGTGTCGGTGGTCTTCTTCGGCGTGATCGACGGCAAGCCCGCCCCGAAGTCCCCGGCCGAGGCGGGGGCGGCGTTCACGGACGCCTTCCAGAACGCGATGGGCTGGGTCGCGGCCGTCCTCGCCGTGATCTTCCTGGTGATGTTCGCGCTTCCGAGGAAGCCGAAGCAGCACCTGGAGGGTGGCGACGACGACGTCGTGACGGTCGAGAAGGAGCCGGCGCTCACGCACTGAGCCGCCGGTCCTGCCGCCGAAGGGCCCTGGTCCCGGGAATCGTCCCGGGGGCCAGGGCCCTTCCGCATGTCCGACAAGGATCAATGCCCGTTCATGCCCGAATGAACACCCGAGTCCGTTTTCTTTGGGAAACCCGGGCGTAGCCTGACCCTGAAACCACAGGTTCGGGCGTCGAACGGACGTAAACCCATGTACGCACCCGAGCGCCAGCAACAGATCCTGCGGCCCGCACGGGTGGCGTCAGCGGACCCGGGAGCGGGACTCCATCGCCTCGCGGGCCGCGCGCTCGGATTCGTACACCTCGCACATGTGCCGGCCGTCCGGCGTCGACGTGTGCTCGACCTCCCAGAGACTGACCTCGCTGCCGTCGAGCAGCAGGAACTGGTGCTCGTAGAGGGTGAAGCCGGCCTCCCGGCCGCCCTCCACGGGGCAGTGGCGTCCGAACGCCTGGGTGATGTGGTGGGCGAAGGCGAGCCGGAGCCGACGGGCCGTCCGCTCACCCGGCCGGTTCGCGTTCTCCGCGCGCCGCAGGACGCGGCGCGCGTGGTCGGCGGAGTTGTCCGGCACGTACATCCGGGGCTGGGCGGGTATCGGGCGGGCGAGCAGGGCGCTGAACAGCGCCATGCCGTCGTCCTCGTCCTCGTCGAGGGCGCGGCCGTCGGAGCGCTCCGCAGTCCAGCCGGGCAGAGGCCCGGACGGAAGGCGCGAGGCGGCGAGCCGTGCCTCGGACTCCTCGGCGTACAGCTCGTGCTGCTCGGTGCCGTCCCTGCCGGCGTTGTGCGTGAGCTCCCAGAGGGAGAGCGCGCTGCCGTCGCCGAGCAGATACGTGTGGCGGTAGGTGGAGCGGTGCAGCGACGCGCTGTGGTGCGAGGAGTGCAGCGCGCTGGAGTGGGCGAGCGCCGTGCCGAGGCGCTCGACGGTCGAGTCGGGCAGGTCGAAGGAGTTGAGCGCCCGGCCGAGGAGCCGCTCAACGTGCGTCTCGGTCGTCTCGTACGGATCGTGAGGATCCTGCGGATCGTTCAAGAGGGTCTCCAGGCCGTCGCCGCATGTCACTCGGTGCTTGCTTAACGTAGTCCCTGGGTCTGACATCGTGTCCGGGGTTCCGGAAAACGAAGGGCGCCCGGGGGAAGTTCCCGCCCCGCGCGGCCCGCTCCGGGCCAACTCCCCCGATCTTACCGGGAGTACGGGTTCGGTACCGGTCCGTACAGCTCGCCGTACGAGGGGAAGTCCCCGCCCGGCCCGCGCCGGCCGCCGGGCGCGGCGAGCACCGCCCGCACGATCGCCCGGGTCACCAGGTCGGCGCCCGCCGCCAGGACCTCGTTCAGGGCGAGCGGACCAGGGCCCTCCGGCAGCTCCCGCACCCCGGTGGCGAGGGCGAAGACGGTGTCCCCGTCGTTCATCAGGTGCACCGGGCGCAGCGCCCGCGCGATGCCGTCGTGTGCCGTGCCCGCGACCTTGTGGGCCTGGGCACGGGTCAGCACCGCGTCCGTCGCGACGACGGCGAGCGTGGTGTTCAGCGGGGGAGGGGCGGTCGAGGCGCGCGCCTCCGCGAGCCGCCGCGCCGCCGCCTCGCGCACCGCCGGCGCGGGAAGGGCGGGCGGGCCGCCTTCGGCGAACCAACTCCCGTACAGCGTGCCCGTGGCCGGGTCGACGGCCGAGCCCACCGCGTTCACCACCACGAGCGCGCCGACCGTGATGCCCGAGTCGAGCACCGTGCTCGCCGTGCCCACCCCGCCCCTGAGGCCGCCGACCACGGCCCCCGTGCCCGCGCCGACCGCGCCGGTCTCCACGCGCGCGTGGTCGCCGCTCGCGTCGGCCGCCTCGACCGCCGCCCGTCCCGTCGCCGCGTCCGGCCGGGCCGTGAACTCGCCGCCCCTGCCCAGGTCGAAGACGCAGGCGGCGGGCACCACCGGCACCACGTGGGACGGGTCGGGGCCCACGCGCACGCCCCGGTGCCGTTCCTCCAGCCAGGCCATCACCCCGGCGGCGGACTCCAGGCCGTACGCGCTGCCGCCGGTGAGGACGACCGCGTCGATCCGCTGGACCACGTTCCTCGGGTCGAGCGCGTCCGTCTCCCGCGTCCCCGGCCCTCCGCCCCGCACGTCCACGGCGGCGACGACCCCGCCCTCCGGGGCCAGCACCACCGTGGTGCCGCTGAGCGCCCCGGCCCCGCCCACGCGCGCGTGCCCCACGCGCAGCCCGCCGACATCGGTGATGGCGTCCCGCCCGTTCGTCCCCTCAGGCTGTGTCATGCCTCCTGCCTACCACCTGTCCCCGCTCCCCGTCCTCGTCGCCGGGTTCCGGGCGGTCAGGGTCACCCCGACCGCCACCGTGGCCGCCGCGACGAGACCGGCTGCCAGGACCGCCCAGCGGCCCGCGAACGAGCACAGCAGGATCAGGAACGCGGCGACGGGCAGGACGAGCTGCTGCGCGATGCCGACCTTGAAGTAGCGGGCGTGCAGCAGCCAGACGGACAGCAGGAACACGGCCGACGGGATCGTCACCGACGCGGAGGCGGCGAGCGTGGAGATGTGCGCCTTGCCCACGGCCTGCTCCACGGCGATCTCCAGGCCCGCGCCGACGGCGGCGGCGGACGCGAAGATCACGTAGTGGCCGTAGCCCCACAGGAAGCCCTGGCGGCTGGAGGTCAGCCGGTCGTGGGCGGGGACGACGAAGTAGATCCACCAGGCGGCGAAGACGAGCAGCAGACCGCCGACGGCGATCGGCAGCAGCTCCCCGAGGGCGTCGTTCTCGGCGACGCCCGACTTCACGGCCACGGTCGCGGCGGCGACGGTCTCGCCGAGCACGATGATGGTGAACAGGCCGTACCGCTCCGCGATGTGACGCGGGTGCCAGGTGCTGGGCGTGTCCTTCTCCGCGTACAGGGGTACGGCCATCTCGGCCAGCGCCATGACGAGGAAGACCCAGGCACGGGCCGGCTCCGGCGCGAGGAGCAGCGCCAGCCAGCCGATCTGGACGGCGACGACCCCGCCCGCGTACCGCCGGCACATCGTCCGCTCGGTGGGGTCGGTGGCGTGGTGGGCGGCGCGCAGCCACTGGGTGGCGAGCGCCAGCCGCATGACGACGTAGCCGAGGTAGACGACGAGGAAGTCGTGCGCCTCGAAGGCGCGCGAGACGCCGGCGGCGAGGACGAGGACACCGGCGATCTGGACGAGGGTGACGACCCGGTAGAGGACGTCGTCGTTGTCGTAGGCCGAGGCGAACCAGGAGAAGTTCATCCAGGCCCACCAGATCGCGAAGAAGATCATCGCGTAGTTGATGATCCCCTCGCCGGCGTGCCCTTCGGCCACCGCGTGCACGAGTTGCGCGCCCGCCTGGGCGACGGCGACGACGAAGCACAGGTCGAAGAAGAGCTCCAGGGGCGTGGCGGCCCGGTGGGGTTCCTCACGGGAACGCGCGGTGAGAGGCAGGAACGGCTGTGTCATGCCCCCAGCACATCAGAGTGCGGGCCCCTTCCGGCATGCCACGCGGTACGTGCCCGGGAGGACCCCGCCGACGTCGAGGGAACCGCCGGGGTCCGCGGGGCGTTCCGCGCCCGCGGCCCGAACGCCGTCCGAGCGACGCCCTCACCCCACTACTTCGCAAAACAGGGCGAAAGCACACGTACGGCCTTACCGTAACCGCGTGACCGAGCCACCGAAGACAGCCGAGCCGCCCCCCGCACCCGGCCCCGCCCCGGGCCCCGCGCCCGGCAGCACGGCCGCCGACACTCCCGCGCCGCGGACACCGGCCGCCGTACGCCGCCGCGCCACCCTCGCCGGCGCCGTCGTCTCCGCCCTGCTCGTCCTCGCGATCGTCCTCGGCAGCCGTCTGCTCCGCGACTTCGACTCGGCCCTCCTGCCCTACGCCGTCGCCACCGTCTTCCTCGCCTTCGGCGTCGCCCACCGCTACACCGTCTGGGTCTCCGCCCCCGGCGCCCGCCGCCTCTTCAAGCAGGGGTGGCGCTCCTTCTTCTCCGTCGCGAACTTCCGCAGGGCGCCCACCGCCCTGCCCCGGATGATCGCCACCTACCTCGGCCTCCAGAAGTTCCTCGGCGCCCGCTCCCACGCCCGCTGGGCCGCCCACCAGCTCATCTTCTGGGGCTGCCTGCTCGCCGCCGCGATCACCTTCCCGCTCACCTGGGGCTGGTTCACCTTCACCTCCTCCACCGGCTCGGGCCCCGGGTACGAGATGCGGATCTGGGGCATCAGGATCATCGGTTTCGACTCCCTCGGCATCCTCGGCCGGCTCATGTTCCACGGCCTCGACATCGCCGCCGTCCTCGTCATCGCCGGCGCCGCCTACTTCCTCCGGCGCCGCATGAAGGACCGCGGGGCCGTCACCGGCCAGCGCTTCGCCTACGACCTGGTGCCGCTGATCGCCCTCGTCGTCATCTCCGTGACCGGGCTCCTGCTCACCTTCTCGTCGATCTTCCTGCACGGCGGCGGCTACGAGTTCCTCGCGATCCTCCACATGGTGGCGGTCGTCCTCACCCTCGTCTACATCCCCTTCGGGAAGTTCTTCCACATCGTGCAGCGGCCCGCCGCCGTCGGCATGCAGCTCTTCAAGTACACCTCCCGCCGCAAGGACGAGGAGGCACTCGCCTGCCGCCGCTGCCACGAGCCCATCGACACCGCCGACTACGTGGAGAACCTCAAGGGCACCATGCGCGACCTCGACCTGGGCTTCGGCGAATGGGCCGAGTACTGCCCCCGCTGCAAGCGCGTCCTCCGCGGGAACGCCTATCTCGACCACGTGAAGAAGGGGTTCAAGTGAGCGCGACCGACCCGGCGTCCCGGCCCGCGACCGACCCGGCGTCCCCGCCCGCGACCGCCCCCGGCAGGACCGTGCCGCTCGACCCCTCCCTCGCCCCGCCCGGCACCCGGAACTTCCGCGACGCCGGCGGCATCCCCGCCGACCGCTGGCACGCCGACCAGAACGGCGAGACCCTCGTCCCCACCCACTGCTGCTTCTGCGGTGTCCAATGCGGCATGTACCTGCGGGTCGACCGCGGCGGCAAGGTCTTCGGCGTCGAACCCCGCAACCACGACATCAACCGGATGCGGCTCTGCCCCAAGGGCATCAACGCCTACCAGCAGGTCAACCACCCCGACCGGCTCACCGCACCCCTCATGCGCCACAGCCGCGACGAGGAGTTCCGCGAGGTCGGCTGGGACGAGGCCCTCGACCACACCGTCGCCGAGATCCGCCGCGTCCAGGGCGAGTACGGCAACGACGCCTTCGGTCTCCTCGGCGGCGCCAGCCTCTACTCCGAGAAGACCTACCTCGTCGGCAAGTTCGCCCGGGTCGCCCTCAAGACCCGGCACGTCGACTACAACGGGCGCCTCTGCATGGTCTCCGCCGCCGGAGCCAACAAGCTCGCCTTCGGCATCGACCGCGCCGGCAACCCGTTCTCCGACATCCTCCTCACCGACTGCCTCCTCATCGCCGGCTCCAACGTCGGCGAGTGCTTCCCCGTGATGACCCAGTACCTGTGGGGAGCCCGCGACCGGGGCGCCACCCTGATCGTCGTCGACCCCCGCGAGACCGCCGTCGCGCGCACCGCCGACATCCACGTCGCCCTCAAGCCCGGCACCGACTCGGCCTTCTTCAACGCCGTCCTGAACGTCGTCGTCGACGAAGGCCTCACCGACGAGGCCTACCTCGCCGCCCACGCCACCGGCTGGGAGGAGGTCAGGAAGACCGTCGCCGACTACCCGCCCGCCCGGTCGGCCCGGATCTGCGGCGTCCCCGAGGAGCAGATCGTCCAGGTCGCCCGCATGTTCGCCGGCGCGGGCAAGGCCATGGCCTGGCACGCCCGCGGCGTCGAGCACCACTCCCAGGGCGTCGAGAACTGCCTCTCGATCATCAACCTGTGCGTCGCCACCGGGAACATCGGCAGGCCGGGAGCCGGCTACGGCACCATCACCGGCCAGGGCAACGGCCAGGGCGGCCGCGAACACGGCCAGAAGTCCGACCTCCTCCCCGGCGGCCGCTCCATCACCGACCCCGAGCACCGCCGCCAGATCTGCGAGATCTGGGGCATCGACGAGACCGAGCTGCCGCCCGCCGGAACCTCCATGATGGAGATGGTCTGGCAGATGCGGCGCAAGGAGATCCGCGGCCTCGTCGGCATCTGCAACAACCCCTTCGTCTCGCTGCCCAACTACGCCACCGTCAAGGACGGCTACGACACCCTCGAGTTCCACGCCCAGTTCGACTTCTTCCTCTCCGAGACCGCCGCCAACGCCCACGTGGTCTTCCCCGTCACCGTGTGGGCCGAGGACGAAGGCGTCATGGCCAACGCCGAGGCCCGGGTCGTCAAGCACAACAAGGCCCAGGAACCCCCCGCCGGCGTCCGCACCGACACCTGGGTCCTCTGCGAACTCGCCCGCCGCCTCGGCGCGGGCGACAAATTCGACTTCCCCGACTCCCGCTCCGTCTTCGAGGAACTCCGCCTCGCCTCCGCCGGAACCGTCAACGACTACTACGGCATCACCTACGAACGCCTGGAGGAGACCGGCGGCATCGCCTGGCCCTGTCCCGGTACCGACCACCCCGGCACTCCCCGCCTCTTCGAGGACGGCCGCACCTACCACCCCGACGGCACCATCCACATGCAGGTCGTCGAATGGCACCCGCCGATGGACCCGTACAGCGAGGAGTACCCCCTCTCGCTGACCACCGGCCGGACCGTCGCCCACTTCCTCTCCGGCAACCAGACCCGCCGCCTCGGCGCCCTCGTCGAACAGACCCCGCGCCCCTGGGTCGAGGTCCACCCCTCCCACGGCTTCCGCAACGGCGACCCCGTCCGGGTCGTCACCCGCCGCGGCAGCGAGGTCTTCCCCGCCCTGGTCACCGAGGCCATCCGCCCCGACACCGTCTTCGTCCCCTACCACTGGCCGGTCCCCACCGCCGCCAACGCCCTCACCATCGACGCCCTCGACCCCCGCTCCAAGATCCCCGAGTACAAGGTCTGCGCCGCCCGCATCGAGGCCGCCCCGCACATCGACGAGGTCCCCGCCCCGCCGACCGCCCCCGGCCGGCAGGCCTACCCCGAGACCCAGGTCTCCCGCACCGACCCGCTGCCCCCCACCTCCCCCCAGGGCCGCGGCACCTCGGAGAGGAGCTGATCCGCACATGATGGGCCGCACGATCTTCATCGACCCGGGCCGCTGCATCGGCTGCCAGGCCTGCGTCTCCGCCTGCCGCGAATGCGACTCCCACCGCGGGAAGTCGATGATCCACCTCGACTACCCCGACGAGGGCCACTCCGTCGCCTCCCTCCCCACCGTCTGCATGCACTGCGAGGACCCCGTCGCCCCCTGCGCCGAGGTCTGCCCCGCCGACGCGATCCTCGTGACCGCCGACGGCGTCGTGCAGCAGGCCGACACCACCCGCTGCATCGGCTGCGCCAACTGCGTCAACGCCTGTCCCTTCGGGGTCCCCAAGATCGACCTCCAGGCGAAGCTCCAGATGAAGTGCAACCTCTGCTACGACCGCACCGCCTACGGCCTCGCCCCGATGTGCGCCACCGTCTGCCCCACCGGCGCCCTCTTCTACGGAACCCTCGAAGAGCTCCAGGCGGAACGCCCCGGCGTCCAGGTGGCCGACTCCTTCACCTTCGGCACCACCACCGTCTCCACCGGCGTGGCGATGGTCGTCCCCGCCGACAAGGTCCAGTGGCCGGTGCCGGGCGGGCTTCCCGTCGTCGAGATCAACGGAGTGGACGTGAGCGAAGCGAACTCGAACAAGGGTGGCGGCGGGCGACGGGAGGGCGTCCGGTGAGCGTGACCGACCCCCAGCCGCCCGCGCCGGGCCCGCACACCGACGCGGCCAGGGAGGCGCTCCACGACCGGATCGCCGCCGACTCGCTCACCACCCGCCGCGACTACCTGCGGATCGTCGCGACCGTCTCCGGCGGCCTCGCCGTCGGCGGCGTCGCCGTCGCCTCCGGCATCCTCCACCGGCACGGGGACAGCGAAGGCGCGCCCGAGGTCAGGAAGATCGCCGACCGGATCGAACCGGGGGAGTCGCTCGCCTTCCGCTACCCGGGCGGCGAGGACCGGGCCATCGCCGTCCGCATGGACGACGGCACCCTCGCCGGCTACTCCGCCGTCTGCACCCATCTCGCCTGCGCCGTGCTGTGGCGCAGGGACCGGGGCAGCGAGGGCGAGCTGTACTGCCCCTGCCACGAAGGGGTCTTCGACGCCCGTACGGGAGAGGTCACCGCAGGACCGCCGCCGAGGGGCCTGCCGAAGGTGCTGCTCGTCGAGCAGGCCGACGGCAGCGTCTGGGCCGTCGGCACCGCCCGCTCGGGCGAGAGCGCCGTCGAGGGTTTCTGCCGCCAGAACGGTGACGACCGTCCGGGCTGCCCCGGCTTCGGCGGCGGCGCCCCGGCCGGGAAGCCGCCGGAGAGGAGTGAACGGACATGACGGAACCCCCCTTCCCCGTCGACCCGGAGGCCCCGCGGCCCCCCGCGTACACCCCCGGCAGCGCACAGCCCCGGCTGAACCGGCCCGTGCACGAGAGGTATCCGCAGATCCGCGCCACCAGCGGGTACGGCGATCCCCGCGTCCGGCACACCGGGCCGGGACCGGGGGCCGGTACGGAGCAGGAACCGGAACGCTCCTCGAAGCTGTCGGCCCGTCTGGCGCTGGCGCTCACGGTCGTCATCGGCCAGCTCTGGGGGCTGACGATCGTGGTGGACGAGTGGATGGCGGGCGACACCGGCACCGCGTGGTGGGGCGCGGGCTTCCTCGTCCTGTCGTTCCTGGTGGTGCTCGGCCTCTGGATGGTGGACCCGAAGGACCGTTGAGCTGAAGGGCGCGGACCGGTTCCGGAAGTCCGCAGATCAGAGGGGTACGGGGCGGGCCGGCGGGCGTACCCTGAAGGTATGAGCACCGCCCCCGCCCACGGACCGCGAGACGCGAAGCGACCCGGCCCGCATCCCACGACCGAGACGAAGCCGGTACTCGTCTTCGACGATCCGCTGGACCAGCAGTCCGCGGACGACACGGACCGTGGGTGGGGCGAGCGGCCTCCGGCCGGCGGCGACAGTTCCGCCGACCTCGCGCGCTTCCTCGACGAGAAGCCGCCGCACCACCTCTGAGCCCGGTACGTCGTGCCGGTCAGGAGGTGGAGTGCGTCCCTGATGCGGCACCGGAGCCCGACCCGTTGGAGCTCGGTGTGGTGCCCGTGAGCGGGCCGCGCTGCGCGACGAGGTGGTCGCGGATCTCCTTGAGCACCTCCAGCTCGCTGACCTCCATGATCTCGGTGACGCCCTCCTTCGCCTTGTCGTGCGCGGCGCGCTTCGCGAGGATCTTCGCCATCGGCAGGACCATCAGGAAGTAGACGACGGCCGCGGTGATCAGGAAGCTCAGGACCGCGCTGAGGACCAGACCCCACTGGATCTGGATGCCCTGCATCTCCCCGTCGACCACCCGGCACGGGTCCTTCAGACAGGACGCGTAGCTCTCCAGGTCCTTCGTGCCGAAGGCACCGACGACAGGGTTGATGATGCCCTTGACCACCGAGTTCACGATGTTGGTGAACGCGGCACCGATGACGACGGCCACTGCCAGGTCGATCACGTTGCCACGCATCAGGAAGGCTTTGAAGCCTCCCAGCAAACTTTCCTTGTTCTCGGCCACCAAGGTGCCTTTCGTCGCTCGTGTTGCTGAGTGCGGAGCCATTAGGCCGTGAACGGAACGGGGGCGTCCAATCCGTACACCCGGGACGGTGACTTGACAGGGAGTCCGTGCGAATCAGCACACCGTCACCGCCAGTTGGGACGTGACACCGGCACCCGCGAGGGCCGTCGCCGTCGACCGCGGCACGGACAGGACCACGAGCGCCCCTCCGTCCGGACGAGTCTCGTCCGGACGCGGGACTTCGGCCACTCGGGCACCCGTCGCCACCACCCGGGCCTCGCCCTCCGCGCCCAGCGACGGGTGGGGCGCGGCGATCACGTCGACCCGGTCGCCGGGGCGCAGCAGCCGTACGGTCGCGGCGTCGGCGATCCGTACCGGAGCGGACACCGGGCGGACGGCGACGGACGGCCGCGCGCGAGCGGCGACGGAGGAGACCGGCGGCCCCTCGGCATCGGGCGGAGGCGCCGCCGGAGTGCCGCTCGCGACGGCGAGGGCGGCCGCCGTGAGCGCCAGGAGCGCCGCGGGCGCCCACCGCCCGCGCCGCAGCGCCCGCCGCAGCCGGCACCGGGGACCCCGTACCCGAAGGGGCTCGAAGGCCGGCACCGCGCACGGCGCCGGAACGGACGGATGAACGGAGGAAAGAGAGGAGCCGGTGGAGCCGGTGGGATCCACCGAGGGGAAAGGAGTCGTCATGGCGGGTACCGCCCGTCCTGGTCGGGAGTGGGACGCGCTCCCACTGTCCCGGTGACGCCATCTCCCCGCTCAGGCCTGGGGATCACCCGAGCCCTGTGGACAACTCCCTCACCCTCCAGGGGGATTTACGGAAGCTCGATCCCCAGGTCCCAGCCGTCGTGCGCGTGGGTGCACAGGCAGTCCCGGTCCGCGGTCGCCGGCAGCGCGCCCACCGCGTCGAACAGCACCTCCCGCAGCCGTCCCACGTTCTCGCCGAACACCCGCAGCACCTCCGTGTGGGAGACGCCCTCGCCGGTCTCGGCCCCCGCGTCCAGGTCGGTGACGAGCGCGAGCGAGGTGTAGCAGAGGCCCAGCTCACGGGCGAGGACGGCCTCGGGGTGCCCGGTCATGCCGACGACCGACCAGCCGGCCGCCGCGTGCCACCGGGACTCGGCCCGGGTGGAGAAGCGGGGCCCCTCGACCACGACCATCGTGCCGCCGTCGACCGGCTCCCAGCCCCGCCCCCGGGCGGCCTTGACGGCGACCCGCCGCCCGTCCGGGCAGTACGGGTCGGCGAAGGTCACGTGGACGACGCGGGGCACGGCCCCGTCCGCCCGCCGCTCCCCGTCGAAGTAGGTCTGCGCGCGGGCCTTCGTGCGGTCGACGAGCTGGTCGGGGACGACGAGAGTGCCGGGCCCGTACTCCTCGCGCAGCCCGCCGACGGCGCAGGGGCCGAGGATCTGCCGTACGCCCACGGAACGCAGCGCCCACAGGTTGGCGCGGTAGTTGATGCGGTGCGGCGGGACGCCGTGGCTCCGGCCGTGCCGGGGGAGGAAGGCGACCGGCCGGCCGGCGATCTCGCCGAGGAAGAGGGAGTCGCTCGGGCTGCCGTACGGGGTGTCGACGGACACCTCCGTGACGTCCTCCAGGAAGGAGTAGAAGCCGGATCCGCCGATCACACCGATGTCCGCGTACGCGCCGTGGGTCGCCATGCCGCTCAGCCTATGCGCGGTGCCCCGGAAGACACCGAGGGCCCCGTCGCACGCGACGGGGCCCTCGGGGACAGCGATGATCAGGCGGCCGAGCTTCCGGTGCTCGACGAGGACGCCGAGGAGGTGGAGGCGGACGACGACGCGGTCGACGCGGCCGGCTTCGCGTCCGACGTCGAGGACGACGTGGACGTGGACGACGGGGTCGACGACTTCGACGCGGCCGGCGAGCTGCTGGACGACGAGCCGCGGCTGTCGTTCCGGTAGAAGCCGGATCCCTTGAAGACGATGCCGACGGCCGAGAACACCTTCTTCAGGCGGCCCTTGCACTGGGGGCACTCGGTCAGCGCGTCATCGGTGAACTTCTGCACCGCCTCGAGGCCCTCGCCGCACTCGGTGCACTGGTACTGGTAGGTCGGCACTTGTCTTCCTCCTGGCACTCACACTCATCGAGTGCTAACGACGATCCATAGTGACGTATTCCGCGGAATCAGTCCACCGTCACCGGTACGCGGTGACGGATACCACGTGCCGCGACCCGGCTCGTCTCGCGCGGCTTGAGCCGCGAGCGCAGGGCCAGGAGCGTGGCCAGGGCCAGCGCCGTGCCCGCCATCGGCACCAGGAAGCCGGTGCTCGCGCCGTGGGCGTCGGCGAGGCGGCCGGCGACCGTGACGGCCGCGGCCTGGCCGAGCGCGACGGCTCCGGTGAGCCAGGTGAACGCCTCGGTACGGGCGGACGCCGGGATCAGGGTCTCGACGATGGTGTAGCCGGTGATCAGGGCGGGGGCGATGCACAGACCCACGACCAGGCCGAGGGCGCCGAGGAGCAGCACCGAGTGCGCGGTCCAGAGCAGGGACGCGGCGACGGTGAGGCCGGCGTAGCCGAGGATCAGGCGGCGGCGGGGGCCGGTCTTCCAGGCGACGGCGCCCATGGCGATGCCCGCGAGCATGTTGCCGGCGGCGAAGACCCCGTACAGGAGGCCGTTGGCGCCGGGGTTGCCGATCTCCTCGGTGAAGGCGGTGAGGGAGACCTGCATGCCGCCGAAGACGGAGCCGATGCCGAGGAAGGCGACGATCAGGACGCGGACGCCGGGGATGGAGAGGGCCGAGCGATGGGGCTCGGCGGAGGTGGCCGTGGCGACGCCGAACGCGGGCTGGGTGGCGCGCTGGGCGGCGAAGAAGAGCCCGCCGACGAGGGTGAGGGCGGCCTCGGCGATCAGGCCGGCGGCCGGATGGACGCCGGTGCACAGGGCGGTGGCGAGGACCGGTCCGACGACGAAGGTGAACTCGTCCGTGACGGACTCGAAGGCCGCGGCCGTCGGCATCAGCGGGGTGCCGTCCAGCTTGGCGGCCCAGCGGGCCCGGACCATGGGTCCGACCTGGGGCACGGAGGCGCCGGCGGGCACGGCGGCCAGGAACAGCGCCCAGAGCGGGGCGCCGGCCAGGGCGAGCGCCACGAGCAGGGAGACGGACGCGGTGTGGATCAGGACGCCGGGGATCAGGACGGCGCGCTGGCCGAAGCGGTCGGCGAGCTTGCCGCTCTGCGGCGCGAACAGCGCCATGGAGACGCCGGTGGCGGCGGCGACCGCGCCCGCGCTGCCGAAGGAGCCGGTGGTGTGCTGGACGAGCAGGACGATGCCGATGGTCAGCATCGCGAAGGGCTGCCGGGCGGCGAAGCCGGGGAGCAGGAAGGACAGCGCACCGGGTGTGCGCAGGAGCTGCCCGTAGCCGGGTCGCTTGTCCGAGTTGACCGTGGACGCCACGGTCCTGGCCTTTCTGCCGCCTGGTAGCGCGCCCCGGCACGGTGGTGCGGGTGTCGCCGAGAGCTGTCCTCATGCGCGTTACTGCGGTAGATACCGGG
This sequence comes from Streptomyces sp. NPDC058664, assembly GCF_042716635.1. Lineage (NCBI taxonomy): Bacteria > Bacillati > Actinomycetota > Actinomycetes > Kitasatosporales > Streptomycetaceae > Streptomyces > Streptomyces sp. NPDC058664. Next base: position 47,000 of record NZ_JBHXRW010000004.1, read on the forward strand.
CCGGCCCCACTGCGGAGGGGCGCCACGGCCGCCATACGGTCGCGCCAGCTCTGCGTCAGGCAGAGTTGGTTCGATCAGGTGTGCCTTCATGGTACAGGGAGGAGCGTCTTCCTGCCTGGGAAAACGCTCCCACCCCTGAATTAATGCCTCGGATTAATCGAATGTTCACGGACGCTCGCGGATGTTCGCTCAGCCGGACGGCTTTTTCTCGTGGTGTCCGTGGCGGTGGAAGCGCAGCGCCGTCCCCGAGGGGGCCGAGGCCGCCGTCGAGCCGCCCGTGCCCAGCCAGCCGGCGAGCTTGCCGCCCTGGCCGACGGCGCGGAGCCGCCGTTCGGTGGCGTCCCGTACCGGGTCGGTGGCGACCACGAGGAGTTCGTCGCCGCGCCGCAGGACGGTCGCGGGTCCCGGTACGAAGCTCTTCCCCTCCCGTACGACGAGGGTGACGGCCGCTCCGGCCGGGAGGCGCAGCTCGGCGACCTCGACGCCGTGCATCCGGGAGCGCTCCGGGATGGCGACGGAGAGCAGGTGGCCGCGGAGCCGTTCCAGGGGGGCGGACTCGACGCCGAGGTCGGAGGCCCCGTCGGAGTCGCCGAGCTTCAGCGCCCTCGCGAGCCAGGGCAGGGTCGGCCCCTGGACGAGGGTGTAGACGACGACGAGGACGAAGACGATGTTGAAGATCCGCTCGCTGCCCTCGATCTGCGCCACCATCGGGATGGTGGCGAGGATGATGGGGACGGCCCCGCGCAGGCCGGCCCAGGACATGAGGGCCTGCTCCTGCCAGGGGATGCGGAAGGGCAGCAGGCTGACCAGGATCTCCAGGGGCCGCGCGACCACCGTCAGGACGAGGCCGATGACGACGGCGGGCCAGAAGTCGTGGACGAGCTCGTGCGGGGTGACGAGCAGGCCGAGCAGGACGAACATGCCGATCTGGGCGATCCAGCCGAGTCCCTCGGCGAAGCCGCGGTTCGCGGGCGCGTGCGGCAGCTTGGCGTTGCCGAGGATCATCGAGGCCAGGTAGACGGCGAGGAAGCCGGAGCCGTGGGCCATGGCACCTGCGGCGTACGCGACGACGGCGATGGCCATGACGGCGATCGGGTAGAGGCCGGAGGCGGGCAGGGCGACGTGCCGGAGGCCGTAGGAGCCGAGGAAGCCGACGATGAGGCCGATGGCGACGCCGATGGCGAGTTCGAGGGCGATCGTGCCGACGAGGACGTACCAGTGGTCGACGGGTCCGGCGGTGGAGAAGGCGACGACGAGGATGACGACGGGGGCGTCGTTGAAGCCGGACTCGGCCTCCAGGACGCCGGTGACCCGTGAGGGCAGGGGCACCTTGCGCAGCACGGAGAAGACCGCGGCCGCGTCGGTGGAGGAGACGACGGCGCCGATGATCAGGGCCTGTCGCCAGTCGAGGCCGACGAGGTAGTGGGCGGCGGTGGCCGTGATGCCCACGCTGACGGCGACGCCGACGGTGGAGAGGACGACCGCGGCGGGCAGGGCCGGCTTGATCTCCTTCCACTTCGTGCCGAGGCCACCCTCGGCGAGGATCACGACGAGGGCCGCGTAGCCGATGACCTGGGTCAGTTCGGCGTTGTCGAAGGCGACGTTGCCGATGCCGTCCTGGCCTATCGCGACGCCGATGCCGAGGTAGAGCAGCAGGCTGGGGAGCCCGCTCCGGGACGAGATCCGGACGGCCGCGACCGCGATCAGCAGCACAAGAGAGCTGATGAGCAGGAGTTCGTTGAGCTGGTGGACAGTCAGTGGCCGTTCCTTCCCCTCACATGCAGCTGGATCGTTCCTCCAGCGGCCGACACTTCGTTACCTTACCTAATCTTTAACGTTTCCTTGACGCCCTCTTTGCGTCTCCTCGCTCATCAGTACGGTTCTCTTCCCGACACCGAGTCCGGGCCGTCCGGACGCTGCGCCTAAGGTTGCTCCCGTACTCCAGGACCACCCTGCCCCTCGAAGGACAGCGATGCCCTCCAACACGACCGCGCCTCCCGCCAAGAAGAAAGGGCGGCGCGCCCGCCTGCTCCTCCTCGTCCTGGTCCTCGCGCTGGTCGCGGGCGTCGGGTTCGGCGGGTACTGGGGTGTGAGCACCGTCCGGGCCTCGTTCCCGCAGACCTCGGGCGAGATCCGGCTCGACAGGCTCTCCGGCGAGGTCGAGGTCAAGCGCGACGCGAACGGCGTCCCGCAGATCTACGCGGACAACGAGACGGACCTCTTCCGCGCCCAGGGCTACGTCCAGGCGCAGGACCGCTTCTACGAGATGGACGTCCGGCGGCACGTGACCGCGGGCCGGCTGTCCGAGATGTTCGGCGAGAGCCAGGTCGAGACCGACTCCTTCCTGCGCACGCTCGGCTGGCGCCGGGTCGCGCAGCAGGAGTACGACAAGGTCCTGTCGGCCGAGACGAAGAAGTACCTCCAGGCGTACGCGGAGGGCGTCAACGCCTACCTGAAGGACCGGGACCCCGCCGACGTCTCCGTCGAGTACGCGGCCCTGGCCCTCACCAACGACTACACGATCGAGCCGTGGACGCCGGTCGACTCGGTGGCCTGGCTCAAGGCGATGGCCTGGGACCTGCGCGGCAACATGCAGGACGAGATCGACCGCTCGCTGATGACGAGCCGGCTGAGCGCGAGTCAGATCAAGGAGCTGTACCCGGAGTACCCGTACGCGCTCCACCAGCCGATCGTCGGACAGGGCGCGGTCGACGAGGACAGCGGGAAGTTCGACCCGAAGGCCAAGGGCGACGAGGGCGACGGGGCGACCACGGGCGAGACCCCGGGCAGCGGCCCCGACGGCTCGGACGGTTCCGGCGATTCCGGTCAGGGGATCGAGTCCCAGCTCGGCGCGCTCTCCGAGGTCCTGGACGGCATCCCCGCCCTCCTCGGCCCCAACGGCAACGGCATCGGCTCGAACTCCTGGGTCGTCTCGGGGGAGTACACGACCTCCGGCAAGCCGCTGCTCGCCAACGACCCGCACCTCGCGCCCCAGCTGCCGTCCCTCTGGTACCAGATGGGCCTGCACTGCCGCTCGGTCTCGGCGACCTGCCGTTACGACGTCTCCGGCTACACCTTCTCCGGCATGCCCGGTGTGATCATCGGACACAACGACAGGATCGCCTGGGGTCTCACCAACCTCGGCGCCGACGTCACCGACCTCTACCTGGAGAAGATCGGCCCCGACGGCTACCTCGTCGACGGAAAGACCAAGCCCTTCATCACCCGCGAGGAGACCATCAAGGTCGCCGGCGGCCGAGACCGGACGATCACCGTCCGCTCCACCGGCCACGGCCCGCTCGTCTCCGACCGCTCCGCCGAGCTGGAGAAGGTCGGCCAGAAGGCCCCCGTCGGCAACTCCGCCCCCGACCGCAGCACCGGCTACGGCGTCTCCCTCCAGTGGACCGCCCTCCAGCCGGGCAGGTCGATGGACGCGATCTTCGCGATCGACCGCGCCAAGGACTTCACCACCTTCCGGGCCGCCGCGAAGAACTTCGAGGTCCCGTCCCAGAACCTGGTCTACGCCGACACCGAGGGCAACATCGGCTACCAGTCCCCGGGCAAGATCCCGCAGCGCTCCAAGGGGTACGACGGCACCGTCCCGGCGCCGGGCTGGGACTCCTCGTACAAGTGGAAGGGGTACATCCCCTTCGACCGGCTCCCCTATGAGCTCAACCCCGACCGCGGCTACATCGTCACCGCCAACCAGGCCGTGATCGATCCCAGGACCTACCCCGACCTGCTCACCAAGGACTGGGGCTACGGCTCGCGCAGCCAGCGGATCAACGACCTCATCGAGTCGAAGACCAAGGACGGCGGAAAGATCTCGCCGGACGACATGCGCACCATGCAGACCGACAACCGCAGCGAGATCGCGACCCTGCTCAACCCGCTCCTGCTGAAGATCGACATCTCCGACCCGTACGTCCGCGAGGCGCAGAAGCTCCTGGAGGGCTGGGACTACACCCAGGAACCCGACTCGGCCGCCGCCGCCTACTTCAACGCGGTCTGGCGCAACGTCCTCAAGCTCTCCTTCGGCGACAAACTGCCCAAGGAACTGCGTGCCGAGGGCGACTGCATCAACGTGCGCCCGGCCGACGCCACCGGCCCGGTCGACGAACAGAACAAGCTCGTCCGCGAGTGCGGCCAGCGCGACCCCGACTCGGCGCAGCCGGACGGCGGCGACCGCTGGTACGAGGTGGTCCGCCCGCTCCTCAAGCAGGAGAAGAGCGAGTGGTGGACCATTTCCGGCAACCGCACGGACCAGGCCACCGAGACCCGTGACCAGCTGCTCGCCCGCGCCATGAAGGACGCCCGCTGGGAGCTGACGGCCAAGCTCGGCAAGGACGTCTCCACCTGGAGCTGGGGCCGGCTGCACCAGCTGACCCTCAAGAACCAGACCCTCGGCACCGCCGGACCCGACGTCGTGCAGCAGCTCCTCAACCGGGGCCCGTGGAACCTGGGCGGCGGCGAGGCGGCCGTCGACGCCACCGGCTGGAACGCGGCCGGCGGCTACGAGGTCATCTGGGTGCCCTCGATGCGGATGGTGGTCAACGTCGGCGACTGGGACAAGTCCCGGTGGATCAACCTGACCGGCGCCTCCGGCCACGCCTTCCACGACCACTACACCGACCAGACGGACGCCTGGGCGAAGGGCGAGCTCTACGACTGGGCCTACGGCAAGGCGGCGGTCGACGCGGCGACGAAGGACACGCTGGTCCTCAAGCCGTAGGACCCGCAGGTCCTCGAGCGGGAGGACCCGCCGGTCCTCAAGCCGGAGGGCCTGACGGGAAGCGGGTGACCCCCTCCGGGGTCACCACCGCGTGCACGGGGTGGTCGTGCGGTTCCTCCGGGACCCGGGCGACCACCTCGTCCGCGTAGAGGAGCACCACCAGGGCCGGGTCGACGCCCGCGCGCGTGAGCCGGGCGAGCACCCGGTCGTACGAGCCGCCGCCCCGTCCGAGTCGCATCCCGCGCCCGTCGACCGCGAGCCCCGGCAGCAGGACGGCGTCCGCGGCGCACACGGCGTCGGGACCGAGCCGGGGCCCCACCGGTTCGAGGAGCCCCCGGCCGGCCCTCGCGAGCCGCTCGGGACCCTCGTAGACGGCCCAGTCCAGGTCGTTGTCGGGGAGCAGGATGGGAAGCAGGACCCGCACCCCGCGCGCGTGGAGCGCGTCGAGCAACGCGCGCGTGCCCGGCTCGCGGCCCACCGACACGTAGGCGGCGACGGTGGACGCCTCGGCGAGCTCGGCCAGCTCCACTCCGTGGCGGGCGAGGGACTCGGCCGTCCGCGTCAGGGACACGGCGTCCAGCGCGGCGCGGGCGGCCAGAAGTCGACTGCGCAGAAGGGTCTTCTCGGACGTCTCGGGGGTCATGACGGCCTCGTATACATGCACGAAATTCCTTTAAGTGTCTTTATGCGGAGGAAGTTAACCGAACCCACATCTTCCTCTCATTCCGAACGACTAAGGTGCTCGTATGAATCAGTCGCTCCCCAGGCTCGGCCGGATCAGCAAGGCTGTCATCCCGGCCGCCGGCCTCGGCACCCGCTTCCTCCCGGCGACCAAGGCGACGCCGAAGGAGATGCTGCCGGTCGTCGACAAGCCGGCCATCCAGTACGTCGTCGAGGAGGCCGTCGCGGCCGGTCTCTCCGACGTGCTGATGATCACCGGCCGGAACAAGCGCCCCCTGGAGGACCACTTCGACCGGAACTACGAGCTGGAGGAGGCCCTGAGCCGGAAGGGCGACGACGAACGCCTCTCCAAGGTCCAGGAGTCCAGCGACCTCGCCACCATGCACTACGTGCGCCAGGGCGCCCCGCGCGGCCTCGGCCACGCCGTGCTCTGCGCCGCCCCGCACGTCGGGGACCAGCCCTTCGCGGTCCTCCTCGGCGACGACCTGATCGACCCGCGCGACCCGCTGCTCGCGCGGATGGTGGAGGTCCAGGAGCGGGAGGGCGGCAGCGTGATCGCCCTCATGGAGGTCGAGCCCGCGCAGATCCACCTGTACGGCTGCGCGGCGGTCGAGCCGACCGCCGACGCGGACGTCGTGAAGGTGACGGGCCTGGTCGAGAAGCCGGACGCGGCCGACGCGCCCAGCGGCTACGCCATCATCGGCCGCTACGTGCTGGATCCGGCCGTCTTCGGGATGCTGCGGGAGACCGAGCCGGGGCGCGGCGGGGAGATCCAGCTGACCGACGCCCTGCAGAAACTCGCCTCGGACGAGAAGGTCGGCGGCCCCGTGCACGGTGTCGTGTTCAAGGGGCGCCGCTATGACACCGGTGACCGCGGTGACTATCTGCGTGCCATTGTCAGACTCGCGTGCGAACGTGAAGATCTGGGACCGGACTTCCGGGCCTGGCTCCGGAGATACGTCAGCGAGGAGATGTAGAACCTTGAGCAGCAGCACGGCACCGTCGCCGTCCCACGACGACCACGACCAGGAGAAGGGTGCGGACCCCTGCGCGGGCCCGGCCCGCGGTCTGTGGTCGGTGGACGAGCACCTGGCCGACATCCTCGCGACCGTCGGCCCGCTCGAACCCATCGAACTGCAACTCCTCGACGCGCAGGGCTGCGTCCTCGTCGAGGACGTGACGGTACCGGTCGCGCTGCCCCCCTTCGACAACAGCTCCATGGACGGATACGCGGTCCGGGTCGCCGATGTCGCCGGTGCCACCGGGGAGTTCCCCGCCGTCCTCACCGTCGTCGGTGACGTCGCCGCGGGCGCCGGCGGCCTGCCCGAGGTCGGCCCCGGCCAGGCCGCCCGCATCATGACCGGCGCCCCGCTGCCGCCCGGAGCCGAGGCCGTCGTCCCCGTCGAGTGGACCGACGGCGGTACGGGCGGGGGCGCGGCCACCGGCATGACCGCCGCGAGCACCGCCCCCGAGGGTGCCTCCGGCGAGGTCCGGGTGCACCGCGCCGCCGAGGCCGGCGCGCATGTCCGCAGGGCGGGCAGCGACGTACGGGCCGGGGAGCTGGCCCTCGCGGCGGGCACGGTCCTGGGCCCGCCCCAGATCGGCCTGCTCGCGGCGATCGGCCGGGGCACCGTCAAGGTCCGTCCCCGCCCCCGGGTGGTCGTCATGTCCACCGGCAGCGAGCTGGTCCAGCCCGGCGAGCCGCTGGGCGAGGGCCAGATCCACGACTCCAACAGCTTCGCGCTCGCCGCGGCCGCGCGGGACGCGGGCGCCCTCGCCTACCGGGTGGGCGCCGTCGCCGACGACGCGGAGTCGCTGCGCGCCACCATCGAGGACCAGCTCATCCGGGCCGATCTGATCGTGACCACGGGCGGGGTGAGCGTCGGCGCGTACGACGTGGTGAAGGAGGCGCTGACCGCCGACGGGCAGGTCGACTTCCGCAAGCTGGCCATGCAGCCGGGCAAGCCGCAGGGCTTCGGCGCGATCGGCGCCGAGCAGATCCCGCTCCTCGCGCTGCCGGGCAACCCCGTCTCCTCGTACGTCTCCTTCGAGCTGTTCGTGCGCCCCGCGATCCGCGCCCTGATGGGCGTCGAGGACCTGCACCGGCCCCGGGTGCGGGCGGTCCTCGACGCGGACGTGACGCTGACGTCACCGGCGGGCCGCCGCCAGTTCCTGCGCGGGGTGTACGACCGGGAGACCGGCGCCGTCACTCCCGTGGGCGGTGCCGGTTCCCATCTGATCGCCGCCCTCGCGCACGCGGACTGCCTGCTCGTGGTGCCGGAGGAGACGGAGAGAGTGGAGCCGGGCACAGAGCTGGAAGTGGTCCTCCTCGGCTGAGGAGGGCGAGGGTGGCATGGCGGCGGTGACGGACAGGACGGTTGGGTGTTCGGGGTGGGAACGAGTGACCTTCTCCGATGTGGTTCGTTGACCAGTGCGACGTGTCGGGGTTCCGGGCCGTGGGCGGGGGCGGGGGTGGGGTGCGGTCGGCTTCAGGGCTGCGTGTCCTGACTGCACCGTTCGTGGTGTCCGGTCCTACCGGTGTCGCGGTGCGGGACCGGCTGAAGGGCCTCACCGATGGTGAGGCAGATGTTCTGCGGTGGGTGGGCGCGCATCTGGGTGCGCTGGCCTCGCGGGATCTGAGGATGCGCTGCGCGGATGGTCTGGGACATTCCGCTCAGTCGTGGGCGGCGCGGAAGCGGGAACTCACCGTCCTGTCGTCGTCGCGGTGGGCGGGTGCGGTGACGAAGGCGTCTCATGATCAGTGGGCGCTCGCGCGGCGTTGCCAGGTCGCGCATGTCCAGGGGCTTGAGGCGGGGATCCGGCTGCTGCGGCACCGGCTGTCGTTGCCGGTTGGCGAGCGCGGTTCGAAGCGGGCACCGGGGGGTTACCGCTCGCGGCGGGAGTGGCATGCGAAGTCCCGGCGGCTGGCCGCCCTGGAGGCCCGGCACGCCGCCGCTGTCGCGGACTGGCGGGCAGGACGTGTGCGGGTGGCCCGGGGTGGTAAGCGTCTGCTGAACACCCGCCACCATCTTGCCGACGCCCGGCTCACCGAGGCGGGGTGGCGGGAGCGGTGGGAGGCGGAGCGCTGGTTCCTTACGGCGGACGGGGAGTCGGGGAAGCGGTACGGCAACGAGACCATTCGCGTCACCCCCGACGGCGAGGTCAGTATCAAGCTCCCCACGCCGCTGGCCGGGCTGGCGAACGCTTTCTGCGCGGGTGCGGTTCGCGCACCGGGGCAGCGCTGCCGCCGTGGCGATCGGAAGGCGCGCCCAAGGACACCCGATCCGGCGACGGACGGCACCGCCCCCGCAGTACCAGAGCGATGCTGCGGGGCATCGGACCGTCCAGGCCGGACCGGACGCGCTTGGGCGTGAGGGACCCCGCCCCCGTGTTCCCGGACCGCGTCCACGAGGCGCGCCGCCCGGACACGGAGCGAAAGCGGGCGACCAGCGTGCCCGACACCGCTCGGGACACGCGGCTGAGCAGCAGTTCTGGCAACAGGACTCATTCCCGCTCAGTCTGTAGGAACGGTACGGTGTCGTCCCCATACAGCGACCGGGAGTGTCACGGCCATGAGCACGCAGCAAGGTCTCACCCACATCGACGAGGCGGGCGCGGCCCGCATGGTCGACGTATCGGCGAAGGACGTCACGTCCCGCACCGCGCGCGCCAGCGGGCGGGTGCTCGTGTCGCCGCGCGTGATCGAGCTGCTGCGCGGTGAGGGCGTCCCGAAGGGCGACGCGCTCGCGACCGCCCGGATCGCCGGGATCATGGGCGCCAAGAAGACCCCGGACCTCATCCCGCTCTGCCACCCGCTGGCAGTCTCGGGCGTGACCCTGGACCTGGCGGTCACGGACGACGCGGTCGAGATCCTGGCGACGGTGAAGACCACGGACCGCACGGGCGTCGAGATGGAGGCCCTGACGGCGGTCTCGGTGGCGGCCCTGACGGTGGTCGACATGATCAAGGCGGTCGACAAGGGCGCGGTCATCTCCGACGTACGGGTGGAGGAGAAGACGGGCGGCAAGTCGGGTCACTGGACGAGGGCCGAGGCGTGACGCGCGCGGGCCGGGTGGCGGGCGCCCACGAGCACGAGGAGCCCGCGGGGCCGCCGGACGAGGTTCCGGCCGAGGCCTACCGCGCGCTGGTCGTCACCGCCTCCAACCGCGCGTCGGCCGGGGTCTACGAGGACAAGGGCGGTCCGCTGATCGCCGAGGGCCTGACCCGGATGCGGTTCGCCGTGGACGGCCCGCAGGTCGTCCCGGACGGCGCGCCGGTGGAGGCGGCCCTGCGTGCCGGGGTCGCCGCCGGGTACGACGTCATCGTCACCACCGGCGGTACGGGCATCTCGCCGACCGACGAGACCCCCGAGGTGACCCGCCGGGTCCTGGAGCGGGAGATCCCGGGCATCCCGGAGGCGATCCGCGCCCACGGCCGGGAGAAGGTGCCGACGGCGGCGCTCTCGCGGGGCCTCGCGGGGGTCGCGGAAGGCACCCTGATCGTGAACCTGCCGGGGTCCTCCGGTGGAGTGCGGGACGGGCTGACCGTCCTGGAGCCGATCCTGCGCCACGCCGTCGACCAGATCCGTGGCGGCGACCACCCGAGACCGTCGTGATCCCGTCCTGGCCCGTGGTTCTCGTGGACGGCGAGGTCGTGCTCCGTCCGATAAGGATGCGCGACCACGCGGCCTGGCGGGAGGTGAACCGGCGCAACCGCGAGTGGCTGCGGCCCTGGGAGGCGACGGTTCCGCCGCCGGCCCCGGGGGGCCCGGTCGCCCGGCGGCCGACGTACCGTCAGATGGTCCGCCATCTGCGGTCGGAGGCGAACGCGGGCCGGATGCTGCCGTTCGTGATCGAGTACCGGGGGCGGCTCGTCGGCCAGTTGACGGTGGCCGGCATCACCTGGGGTTCGATGTGCTCGGGGCACGTGGGCTACTGGGTGGACAGCGAGGTGGCCGGGCGCGGGGTGATGCCGACGGCGGTCGCGCTCGCCGTCGACCACTGCTTCCGCGTGGTCGGGCTGCACCGGATGGAGGTGTGCATCCGCCCGGAGAACGGCCCTTCGCGCCGGGTCGTGGAGAAGCTCGGCTTCCGCGAGGAGGGGATGCGCCCCCGCTATCTCCACATCGACGGCGCGTGGCGGGACCATCTGGTCTTCGCGCTGACGGCGGAGGAGGTGCCGGAGGGGCTGCTGCGCCGCTGGCACCAGGCGAGAATAAAATAAATGTTCGAATTCGATCGGTAGTTGGCAGTCAATCGATCTGAACAATCACAAAAAACTTCAGTGATATCAGCCAGATCGTGCGACACACCGGGCCAATTGGCCGATGCCGTCACGCGAACCCCTCTACCGTGTGAAGCGTGAGCAGCAGCGGCCTCATCTACGCAGTCATCGTCGGGGCCTGGGCCGCCTACTTGGTACCGATGTGGCTCCGCAGGCAGGACGAGCTGAACGAAGCCCGTCCGACGGAACGCTTCAGCACCGCCATCCGGCTGCTTTCCGGACGGGCGGGCATGGAGCGCCGGTACGCCAAGGAGCTCAAGGAACGGGACCGAACGGCGGAGGGACCGACGCCCGACGTGGACCCGGACGCGACGACCGAGCATCTGAGCTCGGTCGACGTCCGGGCCTTCTCCGCGCCCGCGGCCAGGACCGAGGCGCGCCTGGAACTCCCGGCGCCGGAACCGGAACAGGCACCCCACTCGGCGCAGGCCCCGGCCCGCCCCGCCACGGGCGCCGCCGCCGAACGCGCCCGCCGTGGCAAGGTCCTCGCCCGCCGCCGCCGCACCACGACGCTCCTCTTCGCGGCCTTCACCCTCGGCGCGGTCGTCGCCGCCGTCGGCGGAATCGCCTTCCTCTGGGCGCCGGCCGTCCCGGCACTGCTCCTCAGCGCGTACATCGTGCACCTGCGGGTCCAGGAACGACGCCGCTTCGTGTACGTGATGGACCGGCGGCGCGCCGAAGCGGCGGCGGCCCGGCTCCGCGAGAGCAGGCGCCCGGCACCCACGCCCGAACCGTCGCCCGACGCCTCCCAGGCCCCCTCCCCGCAGGAGGCGGACCGGCGCGCCCTGGTCGAGCAGACCGACCACGCGGAGTGGGTCGACCAGCAGCGCGAGCGCGGCCCGGCCCGCGGCGACAGCTGGGACCCGGTCCCGGTCCCGCTCCCCACGTACGTCACCGCCCCGGTCGCCCCGCGCGCCACCAGCGGCATCGACATCACGGACCCGGAGACCTGGAGCGCGGCCCGCTCCTCCACGGCGGCCGACCCGGCCCCCGCCCCCGCACCGGCCCCCCGCCGGCGCGCCACCCCGCCCGGCCGCGGCCGCGACCACGGCCGCACCCCGCTCTTCGACCAGTACGCGGACGACGACCGCCCCCGCGCCGCCAACGAGTGACCCCGGCCGGGGCCGCGACGGCCCCCGGCTGACCTGCGGTGAAACGGATTTTTGCCTGAGCCGCTCGGGATGCTAATGTTTCACACGTCGCAAGGGCCTGTGGCGCAGTCTGGTAGCGCACCTCGTTCGCATCGAGGGGGTCTGGGGTTCAAATCCCCACAGGTCCACAGACACCGGGAATCCCGTCCGATCGCAAGATCGGGCGGGATTTTCGTCGTTCGCACGGGGTTCGTCCGCCGTCGCCGGCGGACGCCCCGTCAGTTCAGCGGCTTGGCGAAGCAGCGGCTGTTCTCGTAGTCGCGGTAGTGGCCGAACTTGACGCAGGGCTCGTAGCCGCTGGACGTGTAGAGGGCTATGGCCTCGGGCTGGGCGGTGCCCGTCTCCAGGACCATGCGGGTGCGGCCGGCCGCGCGGGCGTCGGCCTCCAGGGCGGCCAGGATGCGGCGGGCCAGGCCGAGGCCGCGGGCCTCGGGGACCACGTACATGCGCTTGAGCTCGGCGTCGCCGTCCTCGTAGCCCTGGTCGTTCTTGTCCTGGGTGCGCCAGCCGCCGCTGGCGACGGGGCGGTCCTCGGGGTCGTACGCGAGGAGGTAGAGACCGTGGGGCGGGACGAACATTCCGGCGTCCAGCGGTGTGACATCGCCCTCGTCGTCGTAGCGGACGGCGTACTCCGCCTGGACGGCGTCCTCCAGTTTGACGGCGTCGGGGTGGTCATAGGGCGTGGGCTGGATGTTCATGCGGAGCATCGTACATCTATGCGGACGTCGGGGTGTCGGTATTCTCCCGGGATGCTCACTGTCACGTCCGTGAATGTCAATGGACTCCGTGCCGCCGCCAAGAAGGGCTTCGTCGAGTGGCTGGCCGGGTCCTCCGCCGATGCCGTCTGCCTGCAGGAGGTACGCGCCGAGGAGGCGCAGCTGCCCGTCGAGGTGCGCGCGCCCGAGGGCTGGTTCACCGTCCACGCGCCCGCCGCCGCCAAGGGCCGCGCCGGCGTCTCCCTCTACACGCGGCGCGAGCCCGACCGGGTGCGCGTCGGCTTCGGGTCGAGCGAGTTCGACGGCAGCGGCCGGTACGTCGAGGCCGACCTGCCCGGCGTGACCGTCGCCAGCCTCTACCTGCCCTCCGGCGAGGTCGGCACCGAGCGCCAGGACGAGAAGTACCGGTTCATGGGCGAGTTCCTGCCGTACCTGAAGGAGCTCAGGGTCCGGGCCGCCGCCGACGGGCGCGAGGTCGTCGTCTGCGGCGACTGGAACATCGCCCACCGCGAGGCCGACCTCAAGAACTGGAAGGCCAACAAGAAGAACGCCGGCTTCCTGCCCGAGGAGCGGGAGTGGCTCGGGAGGGTGCTCGACGAGGGTGACGGGGGTTACGTCGACGTCGTGCGCGCGCTCCACCCCGAGCAGGAAGGGCCCTACTCCTGGTGGTCCTACCGCGGGCGCGCCTTCGACAACGACTCCGGCTGGCGCATCGACTACCAGATCGCCACCCCCGGCCTCGCCGCCAAGGCCGTGAAGGCGTACGTCGAGCGGGCCGCCAGCCACGGCGAGCGGTGGAGCGATCACGCGCCCGTCACCGCCGTCTACGAGATGTAGCCCATTTCCTCGCGGTACCGTGCTCCTGAATTGGCGGAACCGGGTGGGGGTCATCGTTGAGCGCGCGCATTCTCATCGCCGAGGACGACGAAAAGCAGTCGCGGCTGATTCGGATCTATCTGGAGCGGGAGGGAAATACCGTCCAGGTCGTCGCCGACGGGCGTTCCGCATTGGAACGGGTTCGCAGCGTACGGCCGGATCTTGTCGTTCTCGATGTGATGCTGCCTTTCGTCGACGGGCTCGACGTGTGCCGCATCCTGCGTTCCGAGGGATCCGACGTGCCCATCCTGCTGCTCACCGCGCGCAGCACCGAGGAGGACATGCTCCTCGGGCTCGACCTCGGCGCCGACGACTACCTCACCAAGCCGTACAGCCCCCGCGAGCTGACCGCCCGGGTCCGTGCCCTCCTCCGCCGGTCCCGGGCGAGCGGCGCCGCCGTCCGCGACGAGCCGCTGCGGGTGGGCGAGGTCGAGCTCGACACCGCCCGGTTCGAGGTGCGGGTCGCGGGCAGACCGGTCGCCCTCACCTCCAAGGAGTTCTCCCTTCTGGAGGTGCTGGCCCGCGAGCCCGGGCGGGTCTTCACCCGGGCGCAGATCATCGAGCGGGTCTTCGGCTTCGACAGCGACGTCCTGGAGCGCACCGTCGACGCCCACGTCCGCAACCTGCGGCTGAAGCTGGAGCCCGACCCGGCCCGCCCCCGCCACCTGGAGACCGTGTACGGGCGGGGATACCGCCTCTCGGACGGGGCGGGTACGTGAGCTTCCGGCTGCGGGTCTTCGCGCTCGTCCTGCTCGTCGCCGTGGCCGCCACCGCCGCCACCGCCTGGCTGACCCTGCGGCAGGTCACCGGTCAGCTCCGCGAGTCCGCCGCCGCCGACCGCCAGTCCGTCGCCCGGATCACCGGCGAGCTCCGCACGTACGGCGAGACCCACGGCACCTGGGACGGGGTCTCCGGCACCGTGCGCACCCTCAGCGAGGAGACCGGGCAGCGCATCCGCGTCGCCGTCGGAAGCCAGGGGCAGATCGCCGACTCCGACACGCTCCTCGGCCGGGACCCGCGCCCCGGCGGCACCGCGCCCCCGCTCCTCGTCGACCCCAGGCCCCGGCTGGAGATCCCCGCGAGCTTCGACCCCGGCTCGATGCGCAAGGTCACCGCCGCCATGATCGCGGTCTACGACTCCGGTGTGACGTACGCGGCCTGTCTGACCCGGGCCGGGCACACGATCGACGTCCTGCCCGGCAAGTTCGGGATCCCGGTCTTCCAGGACGGCGGGAAGGCCCCCGGCGGCCTGCCGGGCAGCGCCCCCTGCGCCCAGCCCGACGCCAGCCGGATGAGGCCCGCCGACACAGCCGCCGCCGACGCCTGTCGCGCGCCGCGGGCCGCGGAGGCGACCGCATGCCTGCGCCGGGTCTTCACCGAGCGCACCGCCGCCGTCGGCCCGCAGCCGCTGACCGTGCGTCTTGGCGCCGTCGACGACGCCGGGCAGACCCTCGCCGTCGGCCCGACCGTGCTCGTCGCCACCGGGGTCGCCGCCGCCGCGCTCGCCTGCGCGCTGCTTCTCAGCCGGGCCGTGCTCCGGCCCGTACGGGCCCTCACCGCGGCCTCCCGCGGGCTCGGGGAAGGCGATCTCGGGCGCCGGGTGCCCGCCTCGGGCCGGGACGAGATCGGGGAGCTCGGGCGGTCCTTCAACCGGATGGCCGGCTCCCTCCAGGACAGCGAGGAGCGGCAGCGCCGGCTCGTCGGGGACATCGCCCACGAGCTGCGCACCCCGCTCGCCAACCTGCGCGGCTATCTGGAGGCCCTCCAGGACGGGGTCGTCGAGGCCGACGCCGAGCTGTTCGACTCGCTCCACGAGGAGGTGCTGCTCCAGCAGCGGATCGTGGACGACCTCCAGGACCTGGCGCTCGCCGAGGCGGGCGCCCTCACGTACCACCGCAGGACGCTCGACGCGCGGGAGCTGGCCGAGGCCTGCCGGACCGCGCACAGCGCCCGGGGCGCGGCGGCCGGGGTAGCCCTGGAGGTGGTGGGCGCGGGGCCCGGCACCGTACGGCTGTACGGGGATCCGGACCGGCTGCGCCAGGCCCTCGGCAACCTCGTCGGCAACGCGATCCGGCACACCGCCCCCGGGGGCCGTGTGCGGCTCGAGGTGACCGAGGCGGACGAGATGGTGCGGATCGCGGTCGGGGACACCGGCAGCGGGATTCCGGCCGCCGACCTGCCGCGTCTCTTCGACCGCTTCTGGCGGGCGGACGCGGCCCGCGGGCGGGCCACCGGCGGCAGCGGGCTCGGTCTCTCCATCGCCCGGCAGATCGTGGCGGACCATCAGGGGGCCGTCGAAGTGACCTCCGAGGTGGGCGTGGGGTCCGTGTTCACGGTGGTGCTGCCGGCCCCGCGGGGCGGGGCCGGCAGCGGGGTGCGGAATCAGCACTGAACGTTGGATCCGTAGTTGTTCAGCAGGCTGTCCTTGATCCAGCCGGAGACGCCGGTGCTGTTGTCACGGACGTGCGACCACGTGCCGTTCTGGCCGTTCACCCAGCAGTGCAGGGTGAGGCTGTGACTCGCCTGCGCCTGGCCGACCGAGGTGCAGTCGGTCGTCGGGCCGGTGCGGATGTTGACGTAGTTCGTGTTGGTGCTGCCGCCACGGCCGTCCTTGTTGGACCAGCCGGGGTTGGAGCAGGCGGCGGTGCCTTCCGGCGCGGCCACGGCCGCCGTGGTCGGCAGCACGAGGCCGCCGGTGGCCGCGACGGCGCCGAGGGCCACCGCGGCGAGCTTCGTCCGAAGACGCATCGATCTCTCCTGAACTCCTGGTCGTTCCCGTCCGGCGTCGTGCCGGACGGGCCGGTTCGTTCGAGTGCGGAGAAAGAATTGCCCGGGGGAGAGAAGGCGTTCAATGGGCGGACGCGGTGTCGGCTGCTTTTGGATGGTGGGAATCGGGAAGTATTTCAGGACTATTGCGTGGGGCCCCGAAACGTCCGCCCGTCTTCCGGTCGATGGAATTCCGGAGCCGTGACGGGCGGACGGACGCCCGTGAATTGCCTTCCGCTCCAGCGGATTTCCCGATTCCTGTCCGGGGAGAACGACGAGAAGCGGCCAACCGGGTCCGGGGCGGTGCCGGGGACAGGTTGGCCGTTTCCCGGCGCCGTGTCCGGCGGTGTGCCAGGTGCCGTGTCCGGCGGTGTGTCAGGTGCCCGCCAGGGCCACCGTCGGGGCCAGGCGGCTCGCCCGTACCGCCGGGTAGAGGCCCGCGAGCACGCCGATCGCCAGCGTGGCCCCCACCCCCGCCGCCGTCGCCCACACCGGGACCACCGTCGGCCACCCCCTGCTCAGGGCGTACGCCGCCGTGATCACCGTCCCCAGGACCGTGCCGCCGAGGCCGCCGATCACCGACAGCAGCAGCGACTCGGTGACGAACTGGACGCGGATCTGGCCCCGGGTCGCCCCGAGCGCCCGGCGCAGCCCGATCTCGGGGCGGCGCTCCAGGACGGAGATCACCATCGTGTTGCCGACGCCGACCCCGCCGACGAGCAGCGCCACCCCGCCGAGCCCGAGGAGCAGACCGGTGAGCGCCGACTCGGTGGCCTCGCGGGCCGCGAGCGCGTCCGAGGGACGGGACACCTGCACCTCGCCGGGGTTCGCCGGGTTCGCGGTGGCCGGGAGCACCGCCCGTACCGCCGCGACGGCGCTGTCCTCGGTGCGTACGTACACCGTCGACGGATGTCCGTCGAACCGCAGATACGTCCGGGCCGCCTCCCGGCCGACGAGCGCCGCCCCGTCCAGCTCGGGAGCCAGGGGCACGGGGTCGAGGACGCCGACCAGGGAGAACCAGTGCCCGCCCAGCCAGACCCGGGTGCCCGGGGTGTACACGTCGAGCCGCTGGGCGGCCGTCGCGCCGAGCACCACCGCCGGGTAGCGCGCGGTCGCCGCGTCCAGCCAGCGGCCCCTGCGGATCTGGCCGCCGACCGCCGGGAGCAGCCCGTCGTCGGCCGCCAGGACGGCGAGGGAGCCGGTGCGGCCGACGGCGATCTTCTCGTTGCGGTAGATCTTCGCCTCGGTCGCGCCGGTGGCGGCGACCTCACGGACCGGCGGGACGCGGCCGATCATGGCCACCGCCTCCATCGGGAGCTTCGTCTTCTGCCCGCCGAGCGTGGCGCCCGGCGCGACCCGCAGCAGATTGGTGCCGAGCGCGTCGAGCCTGCGGTCCACCTCCGCCTGGCCCGAGCCGGAGATGCCGACCACCGCGATCATGGCGGCGACGCCGATCGCGATGCCGAGCGCGGAGAGGAACACCCGCAGCGGGCGGGTGCGCAGGCCGGTGCCGCCGAGGCGGATCACGTCGGCGGGGCGCAGCCGGGCCGGGCGGAGCGTGGTGCCCTTGTTCAGTGGGCTTCTTCTGTCGTGCTTCCGGGGGGCGGGGATCATCCGGGCGCTCCGATCGCGGTCTCCGTGGCGGTGTCGGCG
Source organism: Streptomyces sp. NPDC058664 (assembly GCF_042716635.1). NCBI lineage: Bacteria > Bacillati > Actinomycetota > Actinomycetes > Kitasatosporales > Streptomycetaceae > Streptomyces > Streptomyces sp. NPDC058664. The sequence continues at coordinate 64,858 of NZ_JBHXRW010000004.1, forward strand.
ACCACCCGGCCGTCCCGCATCTCGATGCGGCGGGGCAGCGCGGCCGCGATCTCCCGGTCGTGGGTGATGACCACGACGGTCGTACCGGCCGCGTGCAGCTCGCGCAGGAGCGCCAGGACCGCCGCTCCCGAGGCGGAGTCCAGGTTTCCGGTGGGTTCGTCGGCGAGCAGCACCGCCGGCCCGCCGACCACCGCCCGTGCCACCGCGACGCGTTGGCGTTCGCCGCCCGACAGCTGGTGCGGGAGGTGGTGGACGCGGTGGCTGAGACCGACCCTGGCCAGGGCGGCGGCGGCGCGGGCGCGGCGGCGGCGCGGCGGGGCCCCTGCGTAGAGGAGGCCGTCCGCGACCGAGTCCAGGACCGGGACGCCGACCGCCAGGTGGAACTGCTGGAAGACGAAGCCGATCCGGGTGGCCCGCAGCGCGGAGACCTCCCGGTCCGTCAGGGCGGCGACGTCGTGCCCGTCGACCAGGACGTGGCCCGCCGTGGGGCGGTCGAGACTGCCCATCAGGTTCAGCATGCTGGACTTGCCGGAGCCCGACGGGCCGACGATCGCGACGAGTTCGCCGCGCCGGATGCGCAGGCTCACGTCCCGGACCGCCGCGACCCCGCCCGGGTACGTCTTCGAGACCTCGCGGAACTCCACGACGGGGGTGTCGGGTTCGCCGCTCACTGGGGGATCCTCACCTTCAGGCCCTCGCGGAGATTCGGGCCGCTCACCTCCACCAGGCCGTCGGCGAAGAGGCCCGTCCGGGCCGCGACGAAGCGGCCGTCCTCGGTCTCCAGGCCGTGCCCGCCCTCGGCGAGCGCCACCAGGGCGGCCACCGGGACGGCCAGGACGTCCTCACGCTTCCTGCCCACGTACTCGACGCTGACCGGGCCGCTCTCCAGGCGGCCCAGGGCCCGCTGGTCGGCGACGGTGATCGTGACCGGGACCGTCGGGGGAGCGCCGCCCGTGCCCTCGCCCTCGGGTGCGGTCGCCTGCCTGCCCACCGTCGCGACCCTGCCCCTCACCGGGCTTCCGTCGGGCAGGCCGACGGTGACGTCGGTGCCGCGCACGGCCCAGGAGGCTTCGAGCGCCGAGGCGTTGACGACGACCTTGCGGGACGTGCCGGTGTAGGTGAGGACGTTGTCGCCGGCCGCGGCGCCGAGCCGGACGCCCGCCTGGCCGAGGCGCACCCGGGCGGAGGCGTACACGATGTCGCCGAGGCCGATGCGGCCGGTCTCGGGCACGCCGAGCGCCTTCTGCCAGCGCTTGACGGCCCGTTCGGTGGCGGTCGTGAACTTCTCGTCGACCGTGAAGCCCTCGTAGCCGAGCGCGGCGAGGTTCGACTCGAACTGGAGGACGTCCATGCCGCGGAGCGGTTGCGGGGACGTGGGGGCCGGCGGGACCGTCGAGGCCGGCGGGATCGTCGGGTTCGTCGGGTTCGCCGGGGGTGGGGCCGTGTCGGTGTCGGAGCCCTTGCTTCCGGCGCCCCCCGGCGCCGGTGGCGTGGGGGATCCGGTGTCCGGGGTCGCCGTGGACGCCGTCATTCCCAGCTCGCGGTACATCGGCAGCGTCCCGTAGAGCAGCACCACCGGCCGGTCGTCCACCCGCAGCACCGTGTCACCGCGCTCGGCGGTCGCGCCCGCCTCCGGGAGCCAGGTGACGGTGCCGGTCGCCTTCACCGGCAGCGGCACCTCCGTCCCGTACCCCAGAGTGCCCTCGACCTTGGTCCGTTCGACCAGGGTGGTGCGGGTGACGGCGACCGTGGAACCCGCCCTCGGCGGGGCCGCGGGGCCCTCGTCCCCGCCGCCGCCGAGGCCGAGCGCGCCGACCACGGCGACCGCCGTGACCACGGTGAAGGCCGTGGCGACGAGGACGGTACGGCTCCGCCGCCGGCCGGGCGCGCGCGGGGGAGCCGTACCCTCCCGCACCGGTTCCGCCTCCGCGCCGTCGCCCGGGTCCGGCTCCGTGTCGGTGTCCGTGAACATGCCGCTCATCGATCAGCCCTTGCCCGGGCCCTGCTCGACCGGGTCGCCGATGATCGGGGCGCAGGTGCGGGAGGCCTGCTTGGCGGCGGCCGTGGTCGAGTCCCACTGGGGGTCCCCGTACACGTTGCCGTCGGGGGCGGGGTCGGGGAAGTCGGGGGCGCCGTTCTTCTGCATGCAGTCGGCGAACGCGAACTGGGTCTTGATCTGCTCGGGGGTGAGCTTGGGCGCCAGCCTTCGCTCGATCTCCTCGGGGACCGGCGGGCTGAGCGGAGAGCACTTCTCCGAGGCCTTGAGGAAGGCCGGGTTCTTCTTGAGGGCCGCGCTGTCGCCGAAGTCGACCTGGCCGTTCGCGTCGGGGTCGGGCGCGTCGACGCCGTTCTCGCGCAGGCACTTCACCCAGGCGCGCCGGGCCTCGACGTACGCGGCGACCCCGTCCTTGCCCGAGCCGCCGGCGGTCGTGCCCGCCCCCGTACCGGCGGGCGCGGTGGCGTCACCGGCCGTCGGGATCCTGCCTGCCTCGTCGCTCGCGCCGCCGCAGCCGGTCAGCGCGAACGCCACGACCGAAGCCGCCGCGACGGCCAGCATCCGTGTGGTCCTCATCGGTTCTCCCGTTCCTCGGTGGGTGGGGCGACCGTAGGACGGGGGTGATGAAGAACCGTTGAAGAACCTGTCAGGCGATCATGAGGCCGGATCCCCGGGGGCGGCCGGGCGCAGCCGTCGGTCGAGCGCCATCGACAGTTCGGCCTCCACCACGCTCTTGGCGAGCGGGCGCAGCCTCCAGAGGTCGTCCTCGGCCGCGTGGGTGCGCAGCAGTTCGGTGAAGAGCTCCGCGAGGGCTTCGGCGTGCTCGCGGACGCGGGCGCCGGCCTTGAGGACCTCGGCGAGCGGGACGCCCTCGCGGACGAGGGCGGCGGAGACGTCGAGCAGGCGGCGGCTGATGTGGACGATCTCCTCGCCGTCGGTGGCGAGGTAGCCGAGGTCGAGGGCGGCGGCGAGGTTCTCCGGGGTGACCTCGCCGGCGAAGTGGTCGGCGAGCTCCTCGGGGGTGAGGCGGACGGGCTCCTCCTCGCTGGGGGAGTCGAGGGCGAGGACCTCGCGGACGTTGCGGCCGCTCTCGAAGGCGCTGGTGAGGTCGGCGATGCCGGTGAGGGTGTGGCCGCGCTCCAGGAGGGCGGCGATGGTGCGCAGCCGGGCCAGGTGCTGTTCGTCGTACCAGGCGATCCGGCCCTCGCGGCGGGGCGGGGGGATCAGGCCGCGCTCGCGGTAGAAGCGCAGGGTGCGCACGGTGATGCCGGCGGCGGCCGCCAGCTCGTCCATGCGGTACTCGCGTACGCCCTCGTGCGTCTCGCGCGGGGGCTCGTGCGGGGGTGCGCCCGCGTCCGCGCGCCCGCTCTCGCGTACGCCCGTGTGTGCGCCCCTGCCGGGTCCCGGTCCTTCGCCTGATCCTTCAGCCACGCACGCCAGCCTATGTTGTACCGCCGGTAACTTTCCCTCGCCGTACCCCTACCGCTCGGTATGGAGCTGCTCTACAGTCCCGACTGTGCCAGTGATTGCTGGCGTGATTGGCCGGGTGTACGGGAGGCGGCATGGCGAAGCACGAGCACGTACGGGTGGCGGTGATCGGATCGGGATTCGGTGGCCTCGGCGCCGCGGTCCGGCTGCGCCGCGAGGGAATCACCGACTTCGTGGTCCTGGAACGGGCCGACTCCGTGGGCGGCACATGGCGGGACAACAGCTACCCCGGCTGCGCCTGCGACGTCCCCTCCCACCTCTACTCCTTCTCCTTCGCGCCCAACCCCGACTGGCCGCGGACCTTCTCCGGACAGCGCCACATCCGCGCCTACCTGGAGCATGTCACGGACACCTTCGGGCTCCGTCCCCACCTCCGGCTGAACCACGAGGTGCTTCGGATGGCGTGGGACGCCGAGGCGCTCCGCTGGGAGATCGAGACCAGCGAGGGCGCCTTCAGCGCCGATGTCGTCGTCTCCGCGACCGGGCCGCTCTCCGACCCCAAGATCCCCGACATCCCGGGGCTCGCCGACTTCCCCGGCAGGGTCTTCCACTCGGCCCGCTGGGACCACGACTACGACCTCACCGGCAAGCGCGTCGCCATGATCGGCACCGGCGCCTCCGCCATCCAGATCGTGCCGGCGATCCAGCCGCAGGTCGGGAAGCTGACGCTGTTCCAGCGCACGCCCCCGTGGGTGATGCGCCGCATGGACCGGGCCATCAGCGGCCCCGAACGCTGGCTCCACCGCACCCTGCCCGTCACCGGCACCCTCCGCCGCGGCCTGCTCTGGGGCATCCGCGAACTCCAGGTCGGCGCCTTCACCAAGCACCCGAACGAGCTCGGGCTCGTCGAGCGGCTCGCCAAGGCCAACATCGCCAAGTCCATCAAGGACCCGGCGCTGCGGGCCAAGCTGACCCCCTCGTACCGCATCGGCTGCAAGCGGATCCTGCTCTCCAGCACCTACTACCCGGCGGTCGCGCAGCCCAACGTCGACGTCGTCGCCTCCGGTCTGCGCGAGGTCCGCGGCTCGACCGTGGTCGCCGCCGACGGCACCGAGACCGAGGTCGACGCGATCGTCTTCGGCACCGGCTTCCACGTCACCGACATGCCGATCGCCGAGCGGGTCGTCGGCGCGGAGGGGAAGACCCTCGCCGAGAGCTGGAAGGGCGGCATGGAGGCGCTGCGCGGCGCCACCGCCGCCGGCTTCCCCAACTTCATGACGGTCATCGGCCCCAACACGGGCCTCGGGAACTCCTCGATGATCCTGATGATCGAGTCCCAGCTGAACTACATGGCCGACTACCTGCGCCAGCTCAACGTGCTGGGAGGGCGCGCCGCCCTCGCCGTCCGGCCCTCCGCCGTCAACGCCTGGAACCGCAAGGTGCAGACCCGGATGGAGCGGACCGTGTGGAAGGCGGGCGGCTGCGAGAGCTGGTACCTCGACGCCAACGGCCGCAACACCACGCTGTGGCCGGGCACCACGGGCGAGTTCCGGCGCGAGACCCGGCAGGTCGACCTCTCCGAGTACGAGGTGATCCGCGCGCCCAGGCCGGCGAAGCCCGCCGTCGGGGAACCCGCCGCCCCGAAGACCCGTACCGCCTCCCGCAAGCAGGAGGCCGCCCAGTGAGCCGGCACCTGACCTCGCTGCCCGTGTCCCGCGAACTCACCGCCGTCTCCGCCGACGGCGCCCGGATCCACGTCGAGGTGTACGGCCCCGAGGGCGCCCCCGCCGTCGTCCTGGCCCACGGCTGGACCTGCTCGACCACCTTCTGGGCCGAGCAGATACGGGCGCTCGCCGCCGACCACCGGGTCATCGCCTACGACCAGCGCGGCCACGGCCGTTCCCCGGTGCCCGGCCCCGGCGGGTACTCCACGACGGCGCTCGCCGACGACCTGGAGGCCGTGCTCGCGGCCACCCTCGGCCCCGGCGAACGGGCCGTCCTGGCCGGGCACTCCATGGGCGGCATGACGATCATGGCGGCCGCCGGGCGCCCCGGCTTCCGGCAGCACGCCGCCGCCGTCCTGCTCTGCTCCACCGGGCCCTCCCGGCTGACGGCCGAGGCCACCGTCGTACCACTGCGGCCGGGCGGTCTGCGCAGCCGGCTCACCAAGGCGGCCCTGGGCGCGAAGGCGCCGCTCGGGCCGGTCAACGCCGTCTCGAAGCGGATCCTCAAGTACGCGACGATGGGACCGGGATCGGCGCCCGAGCGGGTCGACGCCTGCGCGCGGATCGTGCACGCCTGCCCGCGCACCTCCCGGTTCGGCTGGTCGCAGGTCCTGGCCGGGCTCGACCTCGGAGCGGGACTGCGGGAGCTGCGGCTGCCCGTGGCGGTGCTCGTCGGCACCGCCGACCGGCTCACCCCGGCCGTCCACTCCCGCGCGATGGCGGAGGCGCTGCCGCACTGCACGGGCCTCGTCGAACTGGCCGGCATGGGCCACATGACACCGGTGGAGGCCCCGGAGGCCGTCACCGCGCAGATCCGCGAACTGACCCTCACGTACCTGGGCGTGAAGGACACCGAGGAGGCAGAGGCATGAGCAGGGTGAGTCTGGAAGGACAGGTCGCGGTCGTCACCGGAGGCGCGCGCGGGGTCGGTGAACTCCTCGCCCGCAAGCTCTCCGCGCGCGGCGCGCGGATCGCGCTCGTCGGCCTGGAACCGGAGCAGCTCAAGGAGGTCGCCGGGCGGCTGCACACCGAGGCCGACTGGTGGCACGCCGACGTCACCGACCACGAGGCGATGGCGAAGGTCGCGGCCGAGGTGAAGGAGCGGTTCGGCAAGGTCGACATCGTCGTCGCCAACGCCGGTGTGGCGGCGGGCGGTCCGTTCGTCGACTCCGACCCGGCCGCCTGGCGGCGGGTCATCGAGGTCAACCTGATCGGCGGCGCGGTGACGGGCCGGGCGTTCCTGCCGGTCCTCATGGAGTCCCGGGGGTACTTCCTCCAGATCGCCTCGCTCGCCGCCCTCACCCCGGCCCCGATGATGACGGCGTACTGCGCCTCCAAGTCGGGCGTCGAGGCCTTCGCGCACAGCCTGCGCGCCGAGGTGGCGTACAAGGGGGTGAAGGTCGGCGTCGGCTATCTCTCCTGGACCGACACGGACATGGTGCGGGGCGCCGACCAGGACGACGTGATGCGGGAACTGCGGCAGCGGCTGCCGTGGCCCTCGAACCGCACCTACCCCCTCGGCCCGGCCGTCGACCGGATCGTGGCGGGCATCGAGCGCCGCTCGGCCCATGTGTACGCGCAGTGGTGGCTGCGCGGGATGCAGTCGGTCCGCGGCTACCTGCCCGGTCTCATCGCCACGGTCGGACAGCGCGAGATGAGGCGCTTCGAGCCCCGGCTCGGCTCGGTGTCGAAGGGACTGGTGGGCGCGGGCGGAGCGGCCGACGAGCAGGCACGGACGGAGCGGGCCTGACGGCCGGTGTTCACGCTCCGTGACTGATCGACATGCGCGGCGTGTTCGCTCGTGCAACGCTGGTCGTGGCCCGAGGGGGCACGAAGTCCCCTCTCCACACAGCCTTCTAGGAGTGAAATTCCATGGGCATGCAGGACCAGTTCAAGGACAAGGCGGCGCAGGCGAAGCAGCAGGCCAAGGAGGCCATGGGCAAGGCGAAGGACGAAGCGTCCTCCCGCGCCTCCCAGGGCCGCGAGCGCTCCGACGACGCGAGCCGCAGGGGTCAGCAGGACGCCCGGGACCGCCTGGACCAGGACCGCCTGGACCAGGAGCGCGCCGACCGGGAGCGCATCGGCCGCGAGTCCGGCATCTGACCCGGAGTTTCCCCGGCGAAGGCGCACCCGCGACACCGGGTGCGCCTTCGCACGTGCGTACGTACAGGCGGGTGGCCCGGCTCCGTCGGGCGACGCCGCCATTCGCGCGGACGGCACCGGGCCGAAAAGTCGTACGCGCCGGGCGGCGGATCTTCGTACGGTGGCCACCATGGCCGTACTTGAGCGACTCCGATCCGACCACGCCCCCGCCCTGCTCGTCTTCGAGCGGGAGAACCGGGAGTACTTCGCCGCGTCCGTGCCCGACCGGGGGGACGCGTACTTCAGCGGGTTCGAGGAGCGGCACCGGGCGCTGCTCGACGAGCAGGAGACCGGGGCGATCCACTTCCACGTGCTGGTGGGGGAGGGCGGGGAGATCCTCGGGCGGTTCAATCTGGTCGACGTCGCCGACGGGGGCGCCGAACTCGGGTACCGGGTGGCCGAGCGGGCGACCGGGCGCGGGGTGGCGACGGCCGGGGTGCGGGAGGTGTGCCGGCTGGCGCGCGAGGAGTACGGGCTGAGCCGGCTGACCGCCGTCACGACCCTCGACAACGAGGGGTCGAGGGCCGTGCTCGGACGGGTCGGCTTCGGCGCGGTCGGCAGCGTGACGATCGACGGACGGGCGGGGACCTCGTACGAGCTGGACCTCGGAGGCCTCCAGGGCGTGTCCGGCGGATCAGGGCCCGGGGTCTAGGCGGTCTCCTCCGTGGTCCCGTTCTCCCTCGGTGGCAGTTTCGGGCGGGAGCGGTCCGGGAGGTCCTCGTAGCCGGGAGGGCTCGCCGCCGGGGTCTCCGTGAGGAGCGCGAGGGCGACGTGGACCGCGTCGTCGAGCTGGGCGTGGCGGCCCTCGGCCCAGTCGAGGGGGGTGCGGAGGATCGCGAGGTCGGGTTCGACGCCGTGGTTCTCCAGGGACCAGCCGTACTCGGGGAACCAGGCAGCGTTCATCGGGACGGTGATCTGGGTGCCGTCGCCGAGCCGGTGGCGGCCGGTCATGCCGACGACACCGCCCCAGGTGCGCTGGCCGACGACGGGTCCGAGGCCGAGGAGCTTGAAGGCGGCGGTGATCATGTCGCCGTCCGACGAGGTGGCCTCGTCGGCGAGGGCGACGACGGGGCCGCGCGGGGCGTTGGAGGCGTAGGCGACGGGCTGGGCGTTCCGGGTGAGGTCCCAGCCGAGGATCCGGCGGGTGAGCTTCTCGATGACGAGTTCGCTGATGTTGCCGCCCGCGTTGCCGCGCACGTCGACGATGAGGGCGGGCCGGGAGACCTCCATGCGCAGGTCGCGGTTGAACTGGGCCCAGCCGGAGCCGCCCATGTCGGGGATGTGGAGGTAGCCGCAGCGGCCGCCGCTGACCTCCCGGACGACCGCCCGGCGTTTGGCGACCCAGTCCTGGTAGCGCAGCGGGCGTTCGTCGACGAGGGGGACGACGGCGACGCGGCGGGCGCGTCCCTCGCCCTCGGCGGGGGTGAAGGTGAGCTCGACGGTGGTGCCGCCGGTGCCGGAGAGCAGCGGGTACGGGCCGGTGACCGGGTCGACGGGCCGGCCGTCGACATGGGTGAGGACGGCGCCCTCGCGGATGCCGGTGCCGGCGAGCGGGGAGCGGGCCTTGGAGTCGGACGACTCGCCGGGCAGGATCCGCTTCACCGTCCAACCGGCCTCGCGGGGTACGAGGTTGGCGCCGAGGAGTCCCATGGGCCGTTGGTAGTGCGGCGGGCCCTCGTTGCGGCGGGCGGGCGTCACGTACGCGTGGGAGGTGCCCAGTTCGCCCATCACCTCCCGCAGCAGGTCGGCGAACTCGTCGGGGGACGCGACCCGTTCGACGAGCGGCCGGTACTGGTCGAGGACGGCCGTCCAGTCGACCCCGCCCATGCCGGGCTCCCAGAAGTAGGCGCGGACGATCCGGCCGGCCTCGTCGAAGGCCTGCCGCCACTCGGCGCCCGGGTCGGCCTCGTGGAGGATGCGCCGCAGGTCCAGGTAGACGGTGGAGTCGCCGTCCCCGGGCTCGGTGGCGGGCACGGCCCGCAGTTCGCCCTCGTCGGCGACGACGATCCGGGTGCCGTCGCCGCTGACCGAGAACCAGTCGAGGTCCTTGGCGAGTTCGCTCTTGCGGGCCTTGACGATGGAGAAGTGCTCCAGGGTGGGGCGGCCCGAGGTGTCGGCCGGGTTGGCGAAGGTCTCGCCGAGCGCGCCCGAGATGGGCCAGCGCAGCCAGACCAGGCCGCCGCCGCTGACCGGGTGCAGGGCGGAGTACTTGGAGGCGGCGACGGGGAACGGGGTGACCCGCTCGGCGAGCCCCTCGATCTCGACGGTGACGGTGCCGTCGCCGGTGTCCGTGTCGTCGTCGGCGGGGTCGAGGCCGCCGGCCGCCGGGCGCCCGTCGGGGAGCAGCGCGAACGGAGAGGGCGTGGCGGAGGACAGCGGCACGAGGTAGGGCCGGCAGCCGAGCGGGAACGACAGGTCGCCGGTGTGCACGTCGTACACCGGGTCGAAGCCCCGCCAGGAGAGGAAGGCGAGGTAGCGGCCGTCGCGGGTGAAGACGGGGTTCTCGTCCTCGAAGCGCCCGTTGGTGACGTCGACGACGGTCCGGGCGCCGGGTCCCGCGATGCGGGCCATCTTGATGGAACGCAGGGAGCGGCCGATGCCGGGGTGGGACCAGGTGAGCCAGGCGCCGTCGGGGGAGAAGGCGAGGTCGCGGACGGGGCCGTTGACCGAGCGGATCAGCTCGGTCAGCTCGCCGTCGGAGTCCTCCGACGCGTCGAGCAGGAGGAGCCGTCCGTCGTGGGAGGCGATGGCGAGGCGTTCGCCCGCGGAGTCGGCGACGAGTTCCTCGACCCGGCCGAGGTCGCCGGAGGCGAGCCGGCGCGGCGGCCGGTCGCCGCTGGCGCGCGGCAGATAGCCGACCTCGACGGCGTCCTCGCCCTCGGCGTCGGTGACGTACGCGACCTGGCCGCCGCTGCCGAGCATCTCGGGGAGCCGGACGCGGACGCCCGGCTCGTCGATGATCGTGCGGGCCGGGCCGTCGCGGTGCGTCAGCCAGTACAGGCTGCCGCGTACGGAGACGGCGCTGGCGCGGCCGGTCTCGTCGACGGACAGCGCGTCGATGTGATGGGCGGCGGGCACCTGGTAGGCGCGCCGGCCGACGCGCTGGCCGCCGAGCCGTACCTCCAGTTTCCGGGGCCGGGAGTCGGCGGTGAGGGCGTCGACGATCCACAGGTCGCCCGCGCACTGGTAGACGACCCGGCGTCCGTCGCTGGAGGCGTGCCGGGCGTAGAAGTCGTCGTGGTCGGTGTGGCGGCGCAGGTCGGTGCCGTCGGGCAGGCAGGAGTACAGGTTGCCGATGCCCTCGTGGTCGGAGAGGAACGCGATCCGGCCGTCGACGGCCATGGGCGAGTCGAGGTGGCCGCCGATGTCGGGCAGCAGCCGTTCGCCGTGCAGCCAGAGCCGTCCGGTGGCGCCGCCGAGGTACCGCTTCCAGGCGGCCGGCTCGTGCGGCGGCTTCCCGGTGAGGAGGAGGGTGCGGCGCTCCCCCTCGCGGCCTTCGGGGCCGTCGATGACGGTGATGTCGGAGACCGGGCCCCAGGGCAGGCGCTTGCCGGGGGAGCCGTCGGTGGGGACGTCGTAGGCCCAGGAGTAGTACGAGAAGGGCTGGCCGTGCGAGGAGACGGCGAGGATGTCGGAGCGGCCGTCCTTGTCGGGGGGCGTCCAGCCGCAGACCCGGGTGTCGGTGGAGCCCCAGTAGGTGAGCCGCCGGGCGGTCCCGCCGTCTATGGGGACGAGATGGATCTCGGGGTCGAGGCTGCGCCAGTTCGTGTACGCGATGTGGCGCCCGTCGGGCGAGAAGCGCGGGTGGCCGACCCGGGTCCGGTCGACCGTGAGCCGCCAGGCCCGGCCGGGGCGGTCGCCCTCGGGGACGAGCGGGGCGATCCACAGATCGTCCTCGGCGGCGAAGCACAGCAGGTCGTCGTGGAGGTGCGGAAAACGGAGGTACGCGACGTCGTGGCTCACCTCTTCATGCTTTCCGCGCGGAGGGGGTGAGGCAACTCGTACGTGTATGCGGGCGTCTTCCGAGGCGTGAAGCCGAAGGTGGCCCGCTGTGGCCCAGGACACGTACGAAACGGTTTCGTTTCGATGGGGTCGGGGGTATCTTCGTACTGTACGAAACCGTTTCGTTCGACTCGGAGGCCGGTTCATGGCACGCAGCAGACTCACTCCCGAGCGGGAGTCCGAGCTGTACGGGGCCGTGCTCGACCTCCTCCGCGAAGTCGGCTACGACGCCCTCACCATGGACGCCGTCGCCGCCCGCACCCACTCCAGCAAGGCCACCCTCTACCGCCAGTGGGGGAGCAAGCCCGAGCTGGTCGCCAGGGCGCTGCGCCACAACAAGCCGGCCGACCTCTCCGAGATCGACACCGGCTCGCTGCGCGGCGACTTCCACGAGTTGATGACACGGACCGACGACTGCCAGATGGAGAAGGACTCCGCGCTGATGCGGGGTCTGGCCCATGCCGTCCACACCAACCCCGAACTGCACCGGGCGCTGCGCGAGCTGCTCATCGAACCCGAGATGAACGGCCTCGACGAAGTGCTGCGCCGAGCGGTCCGCAGGGGAGAGGTCGACGCCGCCAACCCGGCGCTGAAGCTCATTCCCCACATGCTGATCGGTGCGTTCGTCGCCAGACCGCTGATCGACGACCAGCCGGTCGACCGCGCGTTCCTCAGTGCCTACGTCGACGCCGTCGTGCTCCCCTCACTCGGCGTCTGAACCGCAGAAGCACCGCGGGGCTCCGGAAGTCCTGAGCTCCAGAAGCACCGCAGAAGTACCGAGCTCAGAAGTCCTGAGCTCCAGAAGTACCGCAAGACCCTTTCTCCACCTGACGTCGAACCGCTCACGCCGTCGGGCCGGCTCCCCATGCCCTGTCCCACCCACAATGGGAGTACGCCCCCGTGGCCACGTTCCTGTACAAGCTCGGCCGTTCCGCCTTCCGGCGCCGACGGCTCGTCGCCCTCCTCTGGGTGGCCCTCCTGGCGATCGCCGGGATCGGCGCCGCCACCGCACCCGCCGCCACCTCCAGCTCCTTCTCGATCCCGGGCACCGAGGCCCAGCGCGCCTTCGACCTGCTCGAAGAGCGCTTCCCGGGCGCCGGTGCCGACGGGGCCACCGCCCGCGTCGTCTTCAAGGCCCCCGAGGGCCGGAAGATGACCGACCCGGCCCACAAGGCCGTCGTCGAGGAGACCGTCGCCGCGCTGAAGTCCGGCTCGGACCAGATCGTCTCGGTCGCCGACCCGTACGCCGCGCAGGCCGTGTCCCGGGACGGCTCCACCGCCTACGTCTCCGTCGCCTACAAGGTCAACGCGATGGAGCTGACCGACGAGACGCGCGAGGCCCTCACCCGGGCCGGGCAGAACGCCCAGGGCAAGGGGCTGACCGTCGAGGTCGGCGGTGACGCCCTCCAGACCATGCCGGCCACCGGCGCGGGCGAGATCGTCGGCGTGGTCATCGCCGGCATCGTGCTCGTCCTGACCTTCGGCTCGCTCGTCGCCGCCGGACTCCCGCTGCTCACGGCGATCATCGGCGTCGGCATCGGCGTCTCGTCGATCACGGCGCTCGCCAACGTCCTCGACCTCGGCAACACCACCTCCACCCTCGCGATGATGATCGGCCTCGCGGTCGGCATCGACTACGCCCTCTTCATCGTCTCCCGCTACCGCGCGGAGCTCGCCGAGGGCCGCGACAAGGAGGACGCCGCGGGCCGCGCGGTCGGCACGGCCGGCTCCGCCGTCGTCTTCGCCGGACTCACCGTCGTCATCGCCCTGGTCGGCCTGGCCGTCGTCAACATCCCGATGCTGACGAAGATGGGCTTCGCCGCCGCCGGCACGGTCGTGATCGCCGTACTGATCGCACTCACCCTGATCCCCGCCATGCTCGGCTTCGCCGGCGACAAGGTCATCGGCCGCAAGCAGCGCAAGGGCACCGCGAAGGGCGCCGCTTCCCGGGCCGACAAGCCCAACGGCGGCACCCGCTGGGCCCGCTTCGTCATCCGCCGCCCCGTGATGGTGCTGGTCGTCGGCGTCCTCGGACTCGGTGCGATCGCGCTGCCCGCCGCCTCCCTGGAGATGGGCCTCCCGGACGACGGCGTCAAGCCGACCTCCACCAGCGAGCGCCGGGCGTACGACGCGCTCTCGGACGGCTTCGGTCCCGGCTTCAACGGCCCGCTGCTCGTCGTCGTCGACGGCGACAAGGCGACCGCCGACCGGACGGTCTCCACGATCAAGGGTCTCGAAGGCTGGGCGGCGGTCACCCCGGCGACCCCGAACAAGGCCGGCGACGCCGCCATGATCACCGTGGTCCCGAAGGACCGGCCGTCCTCGGTCGCCACCGAGAGCCTCGTCCACGACATCCGGGACGCCACCGGGGACGACGTCCTCGTCACCGGCGCCACCGCGATGAACATCGACTTCTCGCAGAAGATGAACGATGCCCTGGTGCCCTACCTGGCCCTCGTCGTCGGCCTGGCCTTCCTGCTCCTGACCGTGGTCTTCCGCTCGATCCTCGTCCCCCTGAAGGCGGCCCTCGGCTTCCTGCTCTCGGTGGTCGCGGCCCTCGGCGCGGTCGTCGCGGTCTTCCAGTGGGGCTGGCTCGGAAGCCTCTTCGGGGTCGAGCAGACCGGCCCGATCATGTCGATGATGCCGATCTTCATGGTGGGCGTCGTCTTCGGTCTCGCGATGGACTACGAGGTCTTCCTCGTCACCCGCATGCGCGAGGCGTACGTCCACGGGGAGCGGCCCGGCGAGGCGATCGTGACCGGCTTCCGGCACAGCGCCCGGGTGGTCACCGCCGCCGCGGTGATCATGATCGCGGTCTTCTCGGGCTTCATCGGCATGACGGACCAGATGATCAAGATGATCGGCTTCGGCCTGGCCGTCGCGGTCCTCTTCGACGCCTTCGTGGTCCGGATGGCGATCGTCCCGGCCGTGCTCGCGCTCCTCGGGCACAAGGCCTGGTGGCTGCCGAAGTGGCTGGACCGGATCCTGCCGAACGTGGACGTCGAGGGCGAGGGCCTCGCGAAGCACGCCGGGGCCGGGGCCGCCGACCCGAAGCCGGACCTCGTGAAGGTCTGATCGCCGGACCTGGTGAAGGTCTGATCGCCGGACCCGTCCGGCGAGTACGCGAGTACGCCGTCAGCGTGTCGTCATCGACGTGCCGGCGGCGTACGTGTGCTTCAGGAAGCGGAGCAGGGCCGTCGTGTCGAACTGGACGACCGTGACCCCGTCGTCCTTGTGGAGCTCGACGACCGTCTGGACCCGGCCGCAGGGCCAGACCCCGATGTCGCCGCGCCGGGTCGGGGCGCGCAGTCCGGTCTCCAGGAGGACGCGGGGGAACGACCACTCCTCGCCGGGGAAGGCGAAGCGCACGGTGGCGGGGGAGAAGTCGGGGTCGTAGCGGAGGGCCACGGGAACGGGGCGCGAGAGCGGGGCGTCGCTGATGATCCGGCCCTTGGCGCGGTCCTCGATTCCATGGGCGTCGGTGTCGCGGGCGTCTTCACGGTCATCCGGGGCGCGCATGGAAATGCTCCTCACAGCCGTCTCTTCTGCATGTATCCGTTTTGTACGTCTACATACTCAATGTCCCACTCTTTCCCTGGCGGTGCGCGGGTCATGCGTCAGAGGGCGCGGGTGTGGCCGGGGTCACGCGCGGCCGTGCGCCGCCGTTCTGTGCCCTGTGCGCTCTTGCAAGTTCTTTGCAGGAGCGCTCATCATTCAGGGCGTGCATGTACCTGACGGATTCATCAACGCCCCCGTATCGCTCGCCGCCGGAGTCGTCGCCGCCGGCGCCGTCGCCGTGAGCCTGCGCGGGGCACGGCGGGAACTCGGCGCCGCCGGAGGCCACGCGGACGACCGCACGGCCCCGCTCGCCGGACTCGTCGCCGCCTTCATCTTCGCCGTACAGATGCTGAACTTCCCGGTCGCCGCCGGGACCAGCGGACATCTGCTCGGCGGCGCGCTCGCCGCGATCCTCGTCGGGCCCTGGACCGGCGTCCTGTGCATAGCCGTCGTCCTGCTCATGCAGGGCATCCTCTTCGCCGACGGCGGCCTCACCGCCCTCGGCGTCAACATCACCGTCATGGGCATCGTCACCGTCGTCGTCGCCTACGGGCTCTTCCGCGGCCTCGTCCTGCTGCTGCCCCGCACCCGCGCCTCGGTGACCGCGGCCTCCTTCGTTGCCGCGCTCGTCTCCGTACCGGCGTCGGCCGCCGCCTTCACCCTGCTCTACGCGATCGGCGGCACCACCGACGTACCGGTGGGCAAGGTCCTCACGGCCATGATCGGCGTGCACGTCCTCATCGGCGTCGGCGAGGCCGTCATCACGATGCTGACCGTCGGCGCGGTGATCGCCGTCCGCCCCGACCTGGTGTACGGCGCCCGGGGCCTGACCGCGCCGCTCAAGCTCCGCGTCGACGGCGAACTGGTCGACGCCGCACCGACGGCCGCACCCGCCCCCGCGGGCTCCCCGAAGAAGCTGTGGATCGGCGGCGTCGTCACCGCCCTCGTCCTCGCCGGCTTCGTCTCCTTCTACGCCTCCGCCAGCCCCGACGGCCTGGAGAAGGTCGCCGCCGACAAGGGCATCGACAGCAAGGCCGAGGAGCACGCCGCCGCCGGTTCCCCGCTCGCCGACTACGGCGTCGAGGGCATCGACGCCGCCCGCCTCTCCGGCGGCCTCGCCGGAGTCATCGGCGTGGGCGCGACCCTCGCCGTCGGCACGGGCGCGTTCTGGCTGGTCCGCCGCCGCGGGCACGAGACCGGGGCGCGGGTCTGACATGGGAGCGGGCCACGCCCACAAGCTCTACCGGCACGCGCACTCACCGGTGCACGAGCTGCCCGCGCACACCAAGCTCGCCGCGGTCCTCGTCTTCGTCCTGGTCGTCGTCTCGACGCCCCGCGAGGCCGTCTGGGCCTTCGCCGGCTACGCCCTGCTCCTCGCGGCCGTGGCGGCGAGGGCCCGGATTCCGGCCGGCTTCCTGCTCAAGCGGCTCCTCATCGAGATACCGTTCGTCGCCTTCGCGCTGCTCATGCCGTTCGTCGTCCCCGGCGAGCGGACGGCCGTCCTCGGGGTGTCGCTCTCCGTCCCCGGCCTGTGGGGCGCCTGGAACGTCCTCGCCAAGGGCACCCTCGGCGTCGCCGCCTCCGTCCTCCTCGCCTCCACCACCGAACTGCGGGCCCTGCTCCTCGGCCTCCAGCGGCTGAGGCTGCCGTCCCTGCTCGTCCAGATCGCCTCGTTCATGATCCGGTACGGCGACGTCATCACCGACGAGATGCGCCGCATGTCCGTCGCCCGCCGCTCACGCGGCTTCGAGGCGCGGGGCGTACGGCACTGGGGCGTCCTCGCCAAGTCGGCGGGCGCGCTCTTCATCCGCTCGTACGAGCGCGGGGAGCGGGTCCACCTCGCCATGATCAGCCGGGGCTACACGGGCACCATGCCGGTCCTCGACGAGGTGACCGCCACCCGCGCGCAGTGGACGTACGCGGCGGCCCTCCCCCTCACCGCACTCCTGATCTGCCTCCTGGGATGGACCCTATGACCGCCGCCCCCTCCCTCGACGTACGCGGCCTCGCGTACGCGTACCCCGACGGCCACCAGGCACTGTTCGGCGTCGACCTCACCGTCGGACGCGGCGAACGGGTCGCCCTCCTCGGCCCCAACGGCGCCGGGAAGACCACCCTGGTCCTCCACCTCAACGGCATCCTCACCGCCGGCGCGGGCGGCGTCACCGTCGCCGGGCTGCCCGTCGGCAGGAAGCACATGGCGGAGATCCGCCGCAAGGTCGGCATCGTCTTCCAGGACCCCGACGACCAGCTGTTCATGCCGACCGTCCGCGAGGACGTCGCCTTCGGCCCGGCGGCGGCCGGACTGCGGGGCGCGGAGCTGGAAGCCGTCGTGCGGAAGGCCCTCGACCGGGTCGGCATGGCGGAGTACGCCGACCGGCCGCCGCACCACCTCTCCTTCGGGCAGCGCCGCCGGGTCGCCGTCGCGACCGTCCTCGCCATGGAACCCGAGATCCTCGTCCTCGACGAGCCGTCCTCCAACCTGGACCCGGCCTCGCGCCGCGAGCTCGCCGACATTCTCCGCTCCCTCGACGTCACCGTCCTGATGGTCACCCACGACCTGCCGTACGCCCTGGAGCTCTGCCCGCGCGCGGTGATCCTCAGCGAGGGCGTCATCGCCGCCGACGGACGGACCGGCGAGATCCTCGCCGACGAGGAGCTGATGGCCCGGCACCGCCTGGAGCTGCCGTTCGGCTTCGTGCCCGGCTCGGTGGTCTGACCCCGTCGCCCGACCCCGGAATCCGGCCCCCGCGACCCGCGTTGCACCATGGGAGCCGGTCGTACGCGTATGAGGAGAGTGGGTCGGGTGGACGTCCAGGGCACGGTGGCGGCGGGCTGGGAGCCGGTCAGGGACGCGTTCCTGCGCAACTTCGAGCAGCGCGGCGAGCGCGGGGCGGCCGTCGCCGTCCACCAGGACGGCGTCAAGGTCGTCGACCTGTGGGCGGGCAGCCGCGACGTGGACGGCACGGACCCGTGGACGGCGGACACCGCCCAGGTCGTCCGCTCCGCCACCAAGGGCGTCGCCGCCGCCGTACCCCTGCTGCTGCACCAGCGCGGCCTGCTCGACCTGGACGCCCCGGTCGGCGCGTACTGGCCCGAGTTCAAGGCGGCCGGCAAGGACCGGGTGACCGTACGGCAGCTCCTCGCGCACCGGGCGGGCGTCCCCGTCCTGGACCGCCCCCTCACCCTGGCGGAGGCGACCGACCTCGACACCGCCACGCGCGCGATCGCCGCCCAGGCCCCCGTCTGGGAACCCGGCACCGCACACGGCTACCACGCCCACACCTTCAGCTGGCTGCTCTCCGGCCTGGTCCACCGGGTCACCGACCGCACCATCGGCCGCTGGGTCGCCGACGAGATCACCGGCCCCCTCGGCCTCGACCTGTGGATCGGACTGCCCGAGGCGCAGGCCCACCGGGTCGGCAGGATCGGCCCCGTCGAGGAGATCGAACCGGCCGGAAGCGGCGCGCTCAGGCTCCGCCCCAAGCGGTCCGTCTCCGAGGCGTACCGGGACGCGGACTCCCTCACCCGGCGCGCCTTCGGGGTCATCGACCCCAAGCCCGACGAGAACGACCCGGTCTACCGGGCCGCCGAACTGCCCGGCTCGGCCGGGGTGGCGACCGCCCGCGCCCTCGCCGCCTTCTACGCCGCCACGCTCGGCGGGCTCTTCACCCCCGACACCCTCGCACGGGCGCGGACGGAGGAGTCCGCGGGTCCGGACAGGGTGCTGCTCGTCGGCACCCGCTTCGGCCTCGGCCACATGCTGCACGGCCCGGCCTCCCCGCTCCTCGGCCCGTCCTCCTTCGGCCACCCCGGCCGCGGCGGCTCCCTCGGCTTCGCCGACCCCGACTCCGGGACCGCCTTCGGGTACGTCACGAACGGCATGCGCAAGACGGTCACGGCGGACCCGCGCGCCCAGGCGCTCGTGCGGGCGGTGCGGTCGGTGACGACGCCCACCGGCGCGTAGGGTCGAGGCACCGGAGTCGTACCCAAGTCGCAGGAGGGGAAAGGCGCATGACCGCAGATCCGACCCACGAGACGCACGAGGCGCACGAGGTGCGGAACCCGCACGAGACGTACGAGAAGCTGCTCGCCCTCCTCGACGAGCACGGGGCCGCCTACCGGGTGATCGAGCACGCCCCCGAGGGCGCCACCGACGCGGTCAGCGCGCTGCGCGGCCACGCGCCCGCCCAGGCGGCCAAGTGCATCATCGCGATGGTGAAGATCGGCAAGAAGGAGAAGCGTTTCGCGCTCGTCGTCGTACCCGGCGACAAGCGGATCGACCTCGCGGCGGTGAAGGCGCTGTACGGCGGCACGTACGTCTCCTTCGCCTCCCCGGAGATCGCCGAGGACCTCGCGGGCTCCCCGAGCGGCACGATCCTGCCCTTCGCCTTCGACGAGCGCCTCGACCTGTTCGTCGACCCGGCCCTGCTCGAGAACGAGGAGTTCTACTTCAACGCGGCGCGCCTCGACCGCTCGATCGCCCTGTCCTCGAAGGACTACCGGTCGCTGACGGAGCCGCGCGTGGAGCGGGTGTCGACGGACTGACCCGGAGCGTCAGGCGACGGAGGGCGTCAGCGCGAGCACCATCCCGAGCGCGACGAGCACGGACCCGATGACCTTGTTGAGCACGGCCTGCTTCCGCAACAGCCGGGCCCGCAGGCCCTCCTGGGAGAACAGGACCGCGGCGAGCCCGAACCACACCAGGTGCGCGAACGACATGAAGAGCCCGTAGCCGACCTGCTGGAAGACGGGGGTGTCGGCGCTGACGACCTGCGTGTACGTGCTCAGGACGAAGAGCATCGTCTTGGGATTGAGCGCGTTCGTCAGGAACCCGGTGCGCAGCGCCCCCGCCTTCGACAGCCCGGCGCCGTCCGAAAGGTCCACGTCCACCCGCGACTTGGTGACGAAGGTCCTGTACCCGATGTACACCAGGTACGCGGCGCCGATCAGCTTCATCGCGGTGAACAGCATCGGCGAGCGGGACACGAGCAGGCCCACGCCCAGCATCGTGTACGTGACGTGGACGAGCACGCCGAGGGCGATCCCGACGGCCGCGAGGACGCCCGCCGTACGCCCGTACAGATAGCTGTTGCGGACGGTCATGGCGAAGTCCGCGCCGGGGCTGATGACAGCCAGAACGGTGATGACCGCTACGGCGATCAACTGAGCCATGTTCCCGATCCCCCACATCCACGCCCCGCGCCTCAGGGCACCCCGTGACGCTAGTCGATCGACGGACGGTCGCGCGAGGGCGAGGTGACGGAGTCGGGGCGGCCCTGGTACGTCGGGCCGGTACTCAGGACCATCGTGTCCGAGCCGCCGTTGCGTCCGACACGGGTGAAGCCGAGAGAGGTGTAAAGGCCCACGGCGGGGTTCCCGTCCTCGACGCTGAGGCTGAGCCGAGCGACCGGAGCCGGCCGCTCGACGGCGGTTCGGATCAGCGCCTCCATGAGCGCGCGCCCGTATCCGCGCCCACGATGGGCAGGCAGCACGCCGAGGCTCAGCTCGGGGACGTCCGGTGCGACGAAGCCGTACCCGGGCCTGTCCTCGGGCAGGCGGCGCGCCCAGGCCGCCCCGACCGGTTCGCCCGTGTCGGTCTCGGCGACCACTCCGAAGTCGTCCTCTCGGGGCCAGTCGGCGAGGTAGCGCGCGGCATACGGATCGGCGGCGAGCTGCTCGACGGTGAACCTCTGCTCGCCGTTCCAGTTGTACGCCTCCAGCAGGACGTTCCACAGGAGCTCGGCGTCGCGGGCGGTGGCGGGGCGGACCGGCATGGGGTGCCTTCGGGTCGGAAGCGAACCGGACGTCGGACCGGTCGAAGGTAATCCGGCGTCGCCTGTGGGAAAAAGGAGCTCGACGCCGATGGAACGTCGCTCTCCGCCTTTTCGGATGGCGGAGCCGTGGTGCGCCCTGGTGTGGTCGACGCGTTCGGTGCTGAGATCGGGCCATGGAACTCACCAGGCGATACGACGGATACGGAGTACTGGTCACGGGCGCGGCGCGCGGCATCGGAGCGGCCACCGCGCGGCGCCTCGCGGCGGAGGGCGCCAGGGTCCTGGTCACCGACATCGACGAGGCGGAGGCCGGGAACACGGCGGCGGACATCCCCGGCGCGCTGGCCCGGCACTGCGACGTGGCCGACCGGTCTTCGGTGGAGGCGGCGGTCGCGTACGCCGTGGAGGCCTTCGGCGGTCTCGACGTCCTCGTCAACAACGCCCTCGCGCCCGTCGCCCCCGACCGGGACCGCTTCGAGGACGAGCCCGACGAGGTCTGGACCGGCCAGCACGACGTCACCTTCCTGGGCGCCGTCCGCTGCTCCCGGGCGGCGCTGCCGCACCTGGCGGCGGCCGGCGGGCGCGGGGCGATCGTGACCATCGGCTCCGTCAACGCCGAGGCCGACTTCGGCGGCCACGCCTACAGCGCGGCGAAGGCGGCCCTGGCCTCCCTCACCCGCACCCTGGCGGGCGACGCGGCGCCGCGCGGGGTCCGCGTGAACCAGATCAACCCGGGCACGATCGCGACGACGGCATGGACGGGCCGCGAACAGGAACTCGCGGCCCTCGCCGACCGCGTCTACCCCCTGGGCCGCGTCGGCACCCCCGAGGACGTGGCCGCCGCCGTCGCCTTCCTCGCCTCCCGGGACGCGTCCTGGATCACGGGCACGGTCCTGCGGGTGGACGGCGGGCTGCTCGCGGTGAACACCCACTTCGCGGAGGTCCTGAACCCCTTCGAAGGGGACTGACCGACGGACCGACCGACGCGGCGGACGACGGGCGCGGGCCCGCCGTCCGGTGCCTGGCCCGCTCCCGGGTGACCGGTCACACCGGCTTCCGCCGTATCCGTACGGACTTCTTCCGCGCCTCGTGCGACGGGCCGGGAGGGACCGACACCGTGTGACCGGCGGCGCCGCCGGTTCAGCCGGCCGCCAGGATCTCCACGCCGCGCGCCGCGAGGTGTTCGACCACGGGGTCGCCGGGGTCGGCGTCGGTGATCAGTCCGCTGATCTCCTCCCAGGGCAGGACGCGGAACCGGGAGGCGGTGCCGATCTTCTCGGACGAGGCGAGGACGTAGGTGTCCGCGGCCCGTGTGGCCAGCGCGCGCTTCATCGCGGCTTCCTCGGCGTCTCCGGTGGTCAGCCCCGCCTCGGGGTGGACGCCGGTGACGCCGAGCAGGCAGAGGTCGGCCGAGACGTTCTGGGCGGCCTCGACCGCGGCCGCCCCGCAGGTCACCGCGGAGTGCTTGAAGACGCGGCCGCCGAGCAGGAAGACCTCGGCCCGCGGATGGTCGAGCAGCGCCGCCGCGACGGTCGGGCTGTGGGTGATCACGGTGCAGGCCAGGTCCGGCGGAAGGGCACGGGCCACGGCGAGGGCGGTGGTGCCGCCGTCCAGGATCAGTGCGCTGCCCGGCTGGACGAGGGAGGCCGCCGCGGTGGCGACCCTCCGTTTGCCCTCGGGGGTGACGGTCTGCCGGGCCGCGTAGTCGACGACGGCCGGGGAGGCGGGCAGCGCCCCGCCGTAGACCCGCTGGCAGAGTCCCTCGGCGGCGAGGTCGCGCAGGTCGCGCCGCACGCTGTCCTCGGAGATGCCCAGGTCCGCGGCGACGTCCTTGGCGACGATCTTGCCCTCGCGGGCGAGCAGATTCAGCAGGTGGTCGCGCCGTTCAGCGGCCAGCATTCGTATTCCTTCCAGATTTTGCACGTTTCTGCATGTACCGTAGCGCACCATGACCGACAAGCCGATGCTCATCCTCATCGCCGGGCCCTACCGCTCGGGTACCGACGGCGACCCGCGGGCCATGGCCGCGAACCTCGCCCGCCTCGAAGCGGCGGCGTGGCCGGTCTTCGCCACCGGTCACATCCCCATGATCGGCGAGTGGGTCGCCCTGCCCGTCCTGCGCTCGGCCGGTGCGGGACCCACCGACCCCCTCGCCGACCAGGTGCTCCACCCGACCGCCGACCGCCTGCTCGCCCACTGCGACGCCGTCCTCCGGCTCCCCGGGGACTCCGCCGGGGCCGACCAGGACGTCGCCACCGCCCGCCGCCGCGGCCTGCCCGTCTACCACCACGTGGACGAGATCCCGCGCCGCACCCCGCAGGAGACCGCGTGACCAGCCCGAGCCCGTCGAACCGCCCCGGCGCCGACATGCCCGACCACCCCGCCGCCGACGTCCCCGGCCGCCCCGGTGTCGACATCCCCGACCACCGCGGCCGCACCGGCCTCGACCGGGCCGGCCGTGACCTGGACCGCAACCCCGACGTCGTGGTCCGCGACGTGGAGCTCACGTCCCAGGGCTGGCACGTACTGCGCCGCACCACCTTCGACTACCGGCGCCGCGACGGACGCTGGGAGACCCAGCAGCGCGAGACCTACGACCGCGGCGACGGTGCGGTCGTCCTGCCGTACGACGCCGAGCGCGGACTGGTGCTGCTCACCCGCCAGTTCCGCTACCCCGCCTACGTCAACGGCCACCCGGACGGCATGCTCGTCGAAGCCGCCGCCGGGCTGCTCGACGACGACGACCCGCTCGACGCCGTCCGGCGCGAGGCCGCCGAGGAACTCGGCGTCACACTCGGCCCGCTCACCCACGTCCTCGACGCCTACATGAGTCCCGGCTCGGTCACCGAACGCCTGCACTTCTACGCCGCCCCCTACACACCGGCCGACCGGGACGGAAGCGGCGGCGGGCTGGAGGAAGAAGGCGAGGACATCGAAGTCCTGGAGCTGTCCTTCGCCGACGCCCTCGCCATGGTCCGCGACGGACACATCGCCGACGGCAAGACGATCCTGCTCCTCCAATGGGCCGCCCTGCACGGCCCCTTCGCCCCTGCGGCGGACACCGGCTGACCCCGCTCCGAGCAGAGGGGGACCGGGCGGCCGTGTCCGGGCCGGGTACGGCGGACGCCGCCGGAGGCGGATGCTCACTCGAACGAGAACGCCGCCGTGGCGGGCCCTGCCGGCCGCGCCCGTCACCCCGCGTGCAGCATCAGCCCGATGCCCACCACCATCAGGCCCGCCGCCGCGATTCTCGGGCCGCCGAAGCGCTCCTTGAAGAAGAGCGCGCCGATCGCCGCGCCCACGATGATCGAGGACTCGCGCAGGGCGGCGATCGGGGCCAGAGGGGCCTTCGTCTGGGCCCAGAGGACGAGGGCGTACGCGGCGACCGAGAGGGCCGCGCCCAGGAGGCCACGGGCCGCGTACGGGCGGAGCTGGGGGAGGAGGGCCGCGCGGCGGGTCCAGAGGGCGTACGCCGGGATCACCAGGCCCTCCAGGATCATCAGCCACGCGACGTACCCGAGCGGGGTGCCGGAGGCGCGGACGCCGACGCCGTCGACGACCGTGTAGAGCGCGATCGAGAGGCCCGTCGCGCCCGCCGCCAGGAGGGCCGGCCAGTGCGGGCGGTCGCCCTTCCCCCGGACGCCCCACAGGGCCAGGCCCGTCAGGCCCGCGCACGCCACCGCCACCCCGAGCAGCTGCCGGCCGTCCGGTATCTCGTCGAGGAGGACCGCCGCGAGGGCCGTCACGACCAGCGGGGCCGTACCGCGTGCGATCGGGTACATCTGCCCGAAGTCCCCGAGCGTGAACGAACGCATGAGGAGGGCGTAGTAGCCGACGTGGAGGAGCGCGGACGCGATCAGGTACGGCCACGCCCCCGCCGCCGGCAGCGGTACGAAGCAGGCCGTGACCAGGCCGATCGCCGCCCCGCCGCCGGAGATCAGCGTGAACGAGAGCAGTTGGTCCCTGATGTGGTGCGCGATGGCGTTCCAGCCGGCGTGGGTGACGGCCGCGACGAGGACCACGAGGGTCACGAGCGGCGTCACGCCGAGGGCTCGCGAACGTTCACCGGGTGTCCCCGGCCGGCTCGCGGACGTCCACCAGGGTTCCGCCCGCGTGCGCCACCAGCGACTTCGGGTCCATCGCGAAGACCGTGTGCGGGGTGCCCGCCGCCGCCCACACCACGTCGTGGTCGAGGATGCCCCGGTCGGCGAGGACCCGGGTCCGCGTCCGGTGCCCGAAGGGCGGGACGCCGCCGATCGCGTACCCGGTGGCCTCCCGGACCGCCTTCGCGTCGGCCCGGGTCACCTTCCCCGCGCCCAGCTCCTGCCGTACCCGCTCCACGTCCACCCGCGACGCGCCGTCCATCAGGACCAGGACCGGCACCCCGTCGGCGGCGAAGATCAGCGACTTCACGATCTCGGCGACCTCGCAGCCGATGGCCCCGGCGGCCTGCTGGGCGGTGCGGGTCTCGTCCGGGAAGCGGCGGATCTCGACGGCGAGGCCCAACTCCTTGAGGGCGGCGGCGAACTGAGGGTGCGCGGGGGAGATGTCGTCTGAGGTCATGGCCCGCACGGTAGCGGTGGCTGTACGGGCCATGCGACCGGGTTCCGGCCCCGGGCACCCCGTACCCCGGGTGCGTCATCCCGGCCCCGTACCCCGGGTGCGTTACCCCGGCCCCGTACCCCGGGTGCGTCACCCCGGCCCCCGTACCCCGGGTGCGTCACCCCGGCCCCGTGCCCCAGGTGCGTCAGCCCGCCTTCAGGACCTTCGCGACCACCTTGCCCGCCGAGTCGCCGCCGTGGCCGCCCTCCTCGACGACCGCCGCCGCCGCGAGGTCGCCCGAGTAGCCGGTGAACCAACTGTTCGACGTGGACTGGCCGTCGACCTCGGCGGAGCCGGTCTTGGCGCCCTTCGGGGAGGGAACGCCGGCCATCGCCTCGGCCGCGGTGCCGTTCCCCGTCGTCGCCGCCCTCATCATCTTGCGCAGCCCCGTGGCGACCTCGCCGGAGAGCGGTTCGGCCGTGGCGAACTCCCGGCCGTCGAGGCTCTTCGCCACCAGGTACGGCTGGAGGAAGCCGCCGTTCTTCGCGGTCGCGGAGAGCGAGGCGACGTTGAGGGCGCTCATCGTGATCCTGCCCTGGCCGATGTACGAGGCGGGAGTCTCGCTCCCGGCCGACTCGGGGACGCTGCCGTCCGCCGCCGGGACACCCACCTGCCAGACCTGACCGATGCCGAAGGAGTCGCGGGCGGTCGCGCCGAGGGCGGTGTCCGCGATGTTCTTGTCGCTGAGGGGGCTGATCGCCTTGATGAAGGCGGTGTTGCAGGACCGGCTGAACGCCTCGGTGAGGGTGCCGTCGGTGATGCTGAACTTGTCGAGGTTCTGGAAGGTGCTGCTCCGCGAGATGACGTCGGACGGACACTCCACCTTGGTGTCGGGCGTCGCCAGACCGTTCTGCATCATCATCGTCGCGGTCACGATCTTCATCGTCGAGCCGGGGGCCTGCTTGCCCAGGAACGCCGTGTTGAAGCCGGCCGCCGGGCTGTTGGCGACCGCCCGTATCGCGCCCGTCGACGGCTCGATCGCCGCCACCGCCGCCTTCCCGTACCCCTTGACCGCCTTCTCGGCCGCCGCCTGGACGTCCGGGTCGATGGTGGTCTTCAGGGTGCCCGGCTTCCCCTTCCGCAGGACCAGGACGGAGGTGTTGGGAACGGCCTCGCTGCCCGAGACGATCCACGTCTCGATCCCGGCCGTGCCACCCGTCTTCGCCCCGTACCGGGTGCGCAGTTCGGCGATGATCGGCGCGAGCGAGGGGTACTCCTCCACCGACAGCTCGTCGCCGTTCCGGTCGACGGCCTTGATGCTGTCGCTCATCGCCTCGACCGTGCGCAGCGTGGCGTTGTTGGTGAGCAGCTTCGGGTGGAGCACGGACGGCGCCCACTTCACCAGCGGCCGGCCGGTGGACTTCCCCCGCACCACGGTCAGTTCGGAGGCGTACGACCAGGGCTTCGACACGCCGTCGTACGTCACGGTCGCCTTCACCGTGAACGGCACCTTCGTCCCGACGGCCGCCCCCGGCGTGATGACGGCCTCCGAGACCCTCGCGCCCTCCCGGTAGGCCGCCACGGCGGGCACCGCCGTGACCGGGTCGTTCGTCAGCTGCCCGGCCTTCTCCGGCTCACCGGCCGCCCAGGCCGCCAGGAACTCCCGCGAGGCCGTCTCGACCTCCTCGGCGGTGACGGGCCCCGTCTTCGGTGCGGCCTCGGACCGGGTCCCCACGGACGACGTGTCGCCGCCCGTGATCCCGTTCCACAGGTTGTAGCCGCCGTACCCGACCCCGCCCGCCACTACGGCGAACACGCTCCCCACTATCGCGACCTTGGCTCCACTGCGCATGACTGCGGTCCCCTCCCCAGGTGGCCGTCCAGTCAAGCAGTGCCCTCTCGGTGTGTCGAGCAACTATCGGCACATCCGTCACGTGGGCAACGGGGTTCCGTGCGGAACGGTCAGGCGGAGACCGGCACGGGGCCGGAACCGTCGAAGGGCGGATAGTTCACGTCGCTCACCCGCTCCGCCGCGTCGATGTAGCCGGTGAGGGCGTCGCGCGACCGGGCCAGCCGCTCCATCTGGTCGTCGATGCGCCGCAGCCGCGACCGCATCGCGGCCAGCAGCTCGGGGCAGCCGAGCAGCTCCGGGGTCTCCCCGACCGCGCAGGGCAGCAGATACGCGATGTCCTCGGAGGACAGCCCGGCGTCGAGCAGGTGCCGGATCTGCCGCACCCGCAGCACGGCGTCCTCGTCGTACTCGCGGTACCCGTTGCCGCCGCGCCCGGCCTCCAGCAATCCCTGGGCCTCGTAGTAGCGCAACTGATGCGTGTGGACACCCGTCCGGCGGCTCAGCTCCCCGATCCGCATCGAAGTCCCCCTTGACCTTCATACCGGTATCAACGTTCACGATGCTGCCATGACCGACGACAACACCACCGACACCCCTACTCCCGTGACCGTCCTGGGACTTGGCCTGATGGGCCAGGCGCTCGCCGGCGCCTTCCTGAAGGCCGGACACCCCACGACCGTCTGGAACCGCACGGCCGCCAAGGCCGACCGCCTGGTCGCCGAGGGCGCCCGGCTCGCCCCGACGGCCGCCGACGCGATCCGCGCCGGCGCCCTGACGGTCGTCTGCGTCACCGACTACCGGGCCGTGCGCGAACTGCTCGGTGCGAGCGACGTCGAACTGGCCGGCACGACACTCGTCAACCTGACCTCCGGCGACTCCGCACAGGCCAGGGAGACCGCCCGCTGGGCGCAGGAACGCGGCGCCCGCTACCTGGACGGCGCCGTCATGGCCGTACCGCCGGTGATCGGGACCGCAGAGGCGGTGATCCTGCACAGCGGACCGCGGTCCGTCTTCGAGGAGTACGAGCCCGTGCTCGGCGCGCTCGGCACCGTCACCCACCTCGGCGAGGACCACGGGCTCGCGTCCCTGTACGACGTGGCCGGCCTCGCCATGATGTGGAGCGTCCTGAACGCCTGGCTCCAGGGCACCGCCCTGCTCGGGACGGCCGGCGTCGACGCCGCGACGTACGCGCCGTTCGCCCGGCGGATCGCCGCCGGGGTCGCCGCATGGCTGCCGGGGTACGCCGAGCAGATCGACCGCGGCTCCTACCCGGCGGAGGTGTCGGCCCTGGACACCGACGCCCGGGCGATGGCGCACCTGATCGAGGAGAGCGAGGCGGCCGGCGTCAACGCGGAACTGCCGAAGCTGTTCAAGGCGATGGCCGACCGCGCGATCGCCGCCGGGCACGGCGGGGAGCAGTACCCGGTGCTCATCGAGGAGTTCGGCAAGCCCGCCGAGGCGTGACCTGACCGGGCGTGACGTGACCTGACCCGGTCCGACCTGGCCCGGTCCGCCCTGACCGGCCGATACGCGGAAATCGCCTCGCCGCGCCGCCGGGGCCGATGGCAGGGTGCCCCGCATGGCCTCTCCGTACCCGATCCGTGCCGACTACGACGCCCGCACGATCGTGGTCTACCAGGCGTACCCGCCCGCCATCGCCGACGCGGCCCTGCGGGCGGGCCGCTTCGTGGCGCCGTTCTCCTTCCACCGGATGACGTGGATCAAGCCGTCGTTCCCGTGGCTGGTGCACCGCGGCAACTGGGCCCGCGAACCCGGCCAGGAACGCGTGCTCGCGGTGCGGATCACCCGGGAGGGCTGGGAGGAGGCGCTGTCCAGGGCCGTCCTCACGACCGCGGATCCGGCGGCCGTGGCCCAGGCGGCCGTCCACGTCCAGTGGGACCCGGAACGCTCACCGCGCGGAGCCGCGCTGAACCACTACAGCATCCAGGTCGGCATCGGCCGTCACCTGATCCGGACGTTCGCCGACGACTGGACCGTCGGGCTCACCGACCTCACCCCACAGGTCCGCAAGGCCGCCGAACTGATCCGTACGGGGCACGCCGACAAGGCCCGGCGCCTGCTCCCTCCGGAGCGCGCCTACCCGCTGACCCCGGCCTGGGAGCACCTCCGCCCTCCCGGCGGATGACGACCGGCGGGAGCGGGGAGCGGGGAGCGGGGAGCGGGGCCGGGGCGCTCCCGCCCCGCCCCGGCCCCCCGCCGTCACACCCAGGTGTCCAGCCACATCCGGCCGCGCCACTGGTCCAGCGGGATCGGCGTGCCCGTGTAGATCGGCCAGAAGTAGATGAAGTTCCAGACGATCAGCAGGACCACACACCCCGCCGCCACCGCGCCGAACGTGCGGCGCCGTTCCGACGAGCCCGCCGGGCCGATGACCGCGCCCAGCATCATGGCCACCGCCAGGCACAGGAAGGGCACGAAGACGACCGCGTAGAAGAGGAAGATCGTGCGTTCCTGGTAGAGGAACCAGGGGACCCAGCCGGCCGCGATGCCGCAGGCGATCGCGCCCGCGCGCCAGTCGCGGCGGAACGCCCAGCGCCACAGGACGTACAGGATCGCGAAGCAGGCGGCCCACCACAGGAGCGGGGTGCCGAGGGCCAGGATCTCCTGGGCGCACTTCTCCTTCGTGGTGGCCGGGCAGCCGGCCGTGCCGGGGGCCGGGGACTCGTAGAAGTACGAGACCGGGCGGCCGAGGACGATCCACGACCACGGGTTCGACTCGTAGGTGTGCGGCGAGGTCAGGCCGACGTGGAAGTTGTAGACCTCGTACTCGTAGTGCCACAGGCTGCGCCACCACTCCGGCAGCCAGCTCCACGTCCCGCCGCCGTCGAGCTTGTCCTGCTTGGCGGCCCAGTCGCGGAAGTAGCCCTTGTCCGAGACGAGCCAGCCCGTCCAGGTCGCCAGGTACGTGCCGATCGCCACCGGCACCACCGACACGAACGCCGGGACCAGGTCCTTCTTCAGCACCGCGAGGTGCGGGCGGACGGCGCCCGCCGTGCGCCGGCCGCCGACGTCCCACAGGACCGTCATCAGGCCGAACGCGGCCATGACGTACAGACCGTTCCACTTCGTCGCCGCCGCGAGCCCCAGCATCACGCCGGCCGCGATCCGCCACGGCCGCCATCCCAGGCGTACGGACTCCGCGATCTCCGCGTCGGGCCGAAGCACCCCCTCCTCGTCCTCCGGGAGCGCGCCCGCGAGCCGTTTCCGGACCCGGTCGCGGTCCAGGACCAGGCAGCCGAACGCGGCGAGCACGAAGAACATCAGCACCTGGTCGAGCAGCGCCGTGCGGCTCATCACGAAGTGCAGTCCGTCGACGGCGAGCAGCAGACCCGCCAGACAGCCCAGGAACGTCGAACGGAACAGCCGCCGGCCGATCCGGCACAGCATCAGGACGGACAGCGTGCCGAGCAGCGCCACCATGAAGCGCCAGCCGAACGGCTCGAAGCCGAACATCTTCTCGCCGAGGCCGATGACCCACTTGCCCATCGGGGGATGGACCACGTACCCCGGGTCGGTCGGTACGAGGACCGAACCCGGGTCCGTGAGGATCTTCTTGTCGATGTCCTTCGGCCACGCCCCCTCGTACCCCTGGTTGATCAGGGCCCAGGAGTCCTTGGCGTAGTACGTCTCGTCGAATATCACCGCGTGCGGCTTGCCCAGGTTCCAGAACCTCAGCAGGCCCGCGACCGCCGTGACCAGGAGCGGGCCGCCCCAGGCCGCCAGCCGCCACAGCCGCTCCGCGCCGCCGGGGCCGAGGCCGAGGAGCGACATGACGCGCTCGGAGGGACGGGTGTACGCGGGGACGAGCCGCTCGCGCAGCCCGATGGGTGCGGTGCTTCCGGCGGGCGGCGCGTAGCCGAAACGTCGGAGCCGCTGTTGCCACGAAGAGGGCTCTGCCACGGCGTGCCGGCCCTCCAGGGTCTCGGGTGCGGTACTGGTCACCGCGCCATCGTAGGGAACGCGCCTGTGCGCGTCGCCCGTCCGGGCTGGGAGGATGGCCCCTGTGACAGGAACGCTGGTACTCGCAGGGACCCCCATCGGTGACATCGGGGACGCTCCGCCCCGACTCGCCGCCGAGCTGGAGAGCGCGGACATCGTGGCCGCCGAGGACACCCGGAGGCTGCGGGGTCTGACCCGGGCGCTGGGCATCCACACCACGGGACGGGTCGTCTCGTACTTCGAGGGGAACGAGTCCGCCCGTACGCCGGAGCTGGTCGAGGCCCTGGCCGGCGGCGCCCGGGTGCTGCTCGTGACCGACGCGGGCATGCCGTCCGTCTCGGACCCCGGCTACCGGCTCGTCGCCGCCGCGGTCGAGCAGGACATCAAGGTGACGGCCGTCCCCGGCCCGTCGGCCGTGCTCACCGCGCTCGCCCTCTCCGGGCTGCCCGTGGACCGCTTCTGCTTCGAGGGCTTCCTGCCGAGGAAGGCGGGGGAGCGGCTCGGGCGGCTGCGCGAGGTGGCCGACGAGCGTCGGACCCTCGTCTACTTCGAGGCCCCGCACCGGCTCGACGACACGCTCGCCGCGATGGCCGAGGTCTTCGGCGCCGAGCGCCGGGCCGCCGTCTGCCGCGAACTGACGAAGACGTACGAGGAGGTCAAGCGCGGCCCGCTGGCCGAGCTCGCGGTCTGGGCGGCCGAGGGCGTACGGGGCGAGATCACCGTCGTCGTCGAGGGCGCCCCGGAGACCGGACCGGCCGAGCTCGACGCCGAAGAGCTGGTCCGCAGGGTGCGGGTGCGCGAGGAGGCGGGCGAGCGGCGCAAGGAGGCGATCGCGGCGGTCGCCGCCGACGCGGGGCTGCCCAAGCGGGAGGTGTTCGACGCCGTCGTGGCGGCGAAGACCGCGTCCGGGCAGGGGAAGGGCGCGTCCGGACCGGCGTAGGGCGGGGCTGAGCGGGGAAAGGGCGGGGGCCGGACCGGCGGCACCCATCCTCTACGGCTCCGGACAGCACAGGGCGTCCTGCGCTGATTTACGCTGAAAAGTAAAGCCGAACCCGGCGCCGGGACATTTTTCCTTGGGCGCTCGGCAAGGGGAGAGCCATGGAGAGCCAAAAGCCTCCCATGGTTCGGTCCCCGCTGATGCGCTCCGGCCCGAAAAGGCGTCCACTGATCAGTGGAGAGGAGCTGGCATGAGCGAGATCACCGGCACCGGCATATCCGTCGCCCATGAGGCGTACGCCTTCGCCTGCATGCGCTGTGGATACGGCTGGGAGCAGGAGTACGACATCGAGCACCACGTCGACGCCGCCGGTCATGAATTCGTCGTCTACAAGGCCGGAGGCGAGCGGGTCCCGTCCCCGCTCTCCAGCCCCACCTGCATGAACTGCGGCGGCCACGTCGTCCGCATCATGCGCGCGGGGCAGGTGTCGTCGGTGCTCGACCTGATCGCGGCGACGGAGAAGCACCAGCACGGGGCGAGGGCGACCAAGCCCGTCTCACCGTCCGGGCCCATCGGACAGGAACTCACCGAAGACCCCTCCAGGCCCGCCGGGGCCGCAGGAACAGCCGGGACCGCCAGGCCCGCAGGGTCCGCCGGGTCCACCAGGTCCACCGGACAAGAACGCCCCGACGGCACCCCCGGGAGCGCCCCCGAGAGCCCGCCGGTGCCGCACCACTGGCACCTGTCGGACCTCCTGCATCCCTTCCGGCGCCACCAGTGACCGGCGGCGGGCGCCCCGGGTAGCCCCGCACGGGCACTCATGGCCCTCGTACGATCGGGGGCATGAGTGCCAAGGACACCCCGCCGCCGCTGCCCGAACCCCTTCTCGTGGAGGTCGCGGACTCGCACACCCACCTGGACCTGCAGTCCGGGACCGTCGAGGAGGCCCTCGTCAAGGCCGCCGCCGTCGGGGTGACCACCGTCGTGCAGGTCGGCTGCGACGTGAAGGGCTCCCAGTGGGCCGCGGAGACCGCCGCCGCCCACGAGCACGTCCACGCGGCCGTCGCCCTGCACCCCAACGAGGCCCCCCGGATCGTCCTCGGCGACCCCGACGGCTGGTCCCGGCAGGGCGCCCGCGAGGGCGGCGGTGACGCGGCCCTCGACGACGCCCTCACCGAGATCGACCGGCTGGCCGCCCTCCCGTACGTCCGCGGCGTCGGCGAGACCGGCCTCGACTTCTTCCGTACGGGCCCCGAGGGCATCGCCGCGCAGGAGCGTTCCTTCCGCGCCCACATCGAGATCGCCAAGCGCCACGGCAAGGCGCTCGTCATCCACGACCGCGAGGCCCACGCCGACGTGCTGCGCGTCCTCGACGAGGAGGGCGCCCCCGAGCGGACCGTCTTCCACTGCTACTCCGGCGACGCCGCCATGGCCGAGATCTGCGCCGCCAAGGGCTACTACATGTCCTTCGCGGGCAACGTCACCTTCAAGAACGCCCAGCACCTGCGGGACGCGCTCGCCGTCGCCCCGCTGGAACTCGTCCTCGTCGAGACGGACGCCCCCTTCCTCACCCCGGCGCCCTACCGCGGCCGCCCGAACGCGCCCTACCTGATCCCGGTCACCCTCCGGGCGATGGCGGAGGTGCGGGGCATCGGGGAGGAGGAGATGGCCGGGGCGATCGCCGTGAACACGGCCCGCGCCTTCGATTACTGATCAATAACGGTTACGTGTCGTAGTCGGGTCGTTCCGCAGTGTGGCCGTGGGCGGGGCTAGGGTCCCGGCCTCGTGAGCACTTCCCAGGGCAGTCACCGAGCCGGACGGCGGGGCGCGACGGCCACCCTGCCCCTCCACGAGCAGCCGACACAGGCCGCGCCGCTCGTCATTCCCCCGGTCGGCCCCGGGCCCGGCGCGGGAGGCGGAACCCCCGCCGCCCCCGGCACCGTCCCCGGACAGGGACAGGGACAGGGACAGGGCTCCCGCGCCGGTTCCCGGCGCGCCGCCCGCCGCCGCAAGGCCCCCAGGGGCGGCGCCGAGAGCCTGCGGCGGCTCGTCCCACAGGCCCTCGTCGTCGCCTTCCTCGCCGGCGGCACCAGCGCCTTCGTCGCCGACGACAAGGCGGTCCGGCTCTCCGTCGACGGCGAGCCGCGCACCCTCCACACCTTCGCCGACGACGTCCACGAGCTCCTCGCCGACGAAGGTCTCGTCGTCGGCGACCACGACATCGTCGCGCCCGCCCCCACCGAGGCCCTGACCAGCGGCGACGAGATCGTCGTCCGCTACGGCCGCCCCGTCTCCCTCACCCTCGACGGCCGGCGCCGCCAGGTGTGGACGACCGCCCGCACCGTCGAGGGCGCGCTGCGCCAGCTCGGGGTCCGCGCCGAGGGCGCGTACCTCTCGGTCTCCCGTGGCGCCCCCATCTCCCGGCAGGGCCTCGCCCTCGACGTCCGCACCGAGCGGGCGGTCACCTTCCTCGCCGACGGACGCGAGCGGACCGTCCGCACGAACGCCGCCACCGTCCGCGAGGCCCTCGCCGAGGCCGGCATCACCCTCTCCGGCCAGGACACCGTCTCCGTCCCCGCCGACTCCTTCCCCCGCGACGGCCAGACCGTCACCGTGCTGCGGATCACCGCCTCCCGGCAGGTACGGGAGGAGGTGATCCCGTACGCCGTCGAGCGGACCCGCGACCCCGAGCTGTTCACCGGCACCGAGGTCGTCGAACGGCAGGGCGTCCAGGGCGTCCGCCGCGTCACCTACGGCCTGCGCACCGTCAACGGCGTCCGGCAGAAGCCCCGCAGGATCGCCGAGGAGATCGTCCGCGAACCGGTCAGCCGCACGGTGCGGGTCGGCACCCGGCCGATGCCCACCTCCGTCGCCGGCGCCGACGGCCTCGACTGGGGCGCGCTCGCCGCCTGCGAGTCCGGCGGCCGCCCGAACGCCGTCGACCCCTCGGGGACGTACGGCGGGCTCTACCAGTTCGACCCCGGCACCTGGCGCTCCCTCGGCGGCAGCGGCACCGCCCAGAACGCGCCCGCCGCCGAGCAGACCTTCCGCGCCAAGAAGCTCTACATGCAGCGGGGGGCGAGCCCGTGGCCCCACTGCGGCAGGCGGCTGCACGGGTGAGACGGGGTGAGTCGTAGGGCTGCCCCACCCGTGCCCCGTAGGCTGTACCGGTGAGCACCACCACCGGCCCCGAAAGCCCCGACGCCCTCCTCGGCCCCGCCGACATCCGTGAACTGGCCGCCGCCCTCGGCGTGCGCCCCACGAAGCAGAAGGGCCAGAACTTCGTCATCGACGCCAACACCGTCCGGCGGATCGTCCGCACGGCCGAGGTGCGCCCCGACGACGTGGTCGTGGAGGTGGGGCCGGGCCTCGGCTCCCTCACCCTGGCCCTCCTGGAGGCCGCGGACCGGGTGACGGCCGTCGAGATCGACGACGTCCTCGCCGCCGCGCTGCCCGCCACGATCGCCGCCCGCATGCCCGCGCGCGCCGACCGCTTCGCGCTCGTGCACTCCGACGCGATGCACGTCCAGGAACTGCCGGGCCCGGCGCCGACCGCGCTCGTCGCCAACCTGCCGTACAACGTGGCCGTGCCGGTGCTCCTCCACATGCTGGAGCGGTTCCCGAGCATCGAGCGGACCCTCGTCATGGTCCAGGCCGAGGTCGCCGACCGGCTGGCCGCCAAGCCCGGGAACAAGGTCTACGGCGTGCCGTCGGTCAAGGCCAACTGGTACGCGGAGGTCAAGCGCGCCGGGTCCATCGGCCGCAACGTCTTCTGGCCCGCGCCGAACGTCGACTCCGGCCTCGTCGCCCTGTTCCGCCGCACCGAGCCGATCGCGACCACCGCCACCCGGCAGGAGGTCTTCGCGGTCGTCGACGCGGCCTTCGCGCAGCGCCGCAAGACGCTCCGCGCCGCCCTCGCCACGTGGGCGGGCTCGCCCGCGGCGGCGGAGGAGGCCCTGGTGAAGGCCGGGATCTCGCCGCAGGCGCGCGGCGAGGCGCTGACGGTGGAGGAGTTCGCGAGGATCGCGGAGGCGAAGGCGTGACCACCCCCGGCGGCGTCACCGTCCGCGTCCCGGCCAAGGTCAACGTCCAGCTCGCGGTCGGCGCGGCCCGCCCCGACGGCTTCCACGACCTGGCCAACGTCTTCCTCGCGGTGTCGCTGTACGACGAGGTGACCGCCACCCCCGCCGCCGGGCTGACCGTCACCTGCGAGGGTCCGGACGCCGACAAGGTGCCGCTCGACCGCACCAACCTGGCCGCGCGGGCCGCCGAGCTGCTCGCCGCCCGGCACGGCATCTCCCCGGACGTGCACCTGCACATCGCCAAGGACATCCCGGTGGCCGGCGGCATGGCGGGCGGCAGCGCGGACGGCGCCGGCGCGCTGCTCGCCTGCGACGCCCTGTGGGGCCTGGACTCGACCCGGGACGAACTCCTGGAGATCTGCGCGGAACTCGGCTCCGACGTGCCGTTCAGCCTGGTCGGCGGGGCGGCGCTCGGCACGGGCCGCGGTGAGAAGCTGACGGAGCTGCCGGTCGGCGGGAGCTTCCACTGGGTGTTCGCCGTCGCCGACGGCGGACTGTCGACGCCGACGGTGTTCGCCGAGTTCGACCGCCTGGCCGAGGGCGCCGAGGTCCCCGAGCCGACCGCGTCCCCGGCCCTCCTGGACGCCCTGCGCACCGGCGACCCGACCGCCCTCGCGGGCACCCTCACGAACGACCTCCAGCCGGCGGCGCTCTCCCTGCGCCCGTCGCTGGCGGCGACCCTGACGGCGGGCACGGAGGCGGGCGCCCTCGCGGCCCTGGTCTCCGGCTCGGGCCCGACGACCGCCTTCCTGGTGAAGGACGCGGAGTCCGCGGAGGCGGTCGCCGCCGCCCTGATCGCCTCGGGCACCTGCCGCACGGCGCGGGTGGCGACCTCGCCGGCGCCGGGCGCCAGGGTTCTCTAGAGCTTGTTCTTGGAGATCCGGGCCAGGAGCAGGTTCGGGTCCGGGTCCAGTGTGTTGAAGAAGGCCGCGCTGTTCACGTAGACCGCCTTGGCGCGCACCGCCACGGAGGTCGGGTTGTCGAGGCCGTCCGCGCGGGTGAGCACGGTCTTGTGGCTGCCGTCGGGGCGTACGAGCGCCAGCTCGTTGACCTGGTTCAGCGCGGCGAGGACCGTGTCGCCGTGCCCGGTGAAGGCGAAGTCGTCGATGGACGTGAGCCCGGTCGCCCGGGTCTCGACCGGGCCGGCCGCGTGGTCGGGACCGGGGCCGATCGGGATGCGCAGCAGGGTCGCGCGGCCGGTGTTGGACACCCAGACGGCACCGTGGCGGACCTTGAGGCCGTTGGCGCCGAAGGGGATCTGCGCGGTGGGTTCGAGCGCGGCTCCGGTGGCCCAGACCGTGGGCGTGCCGCCGGTCACCGGGAGGCTCCACACCCTGCCGAGCCGCGAGTCGGCGGTGTAGAGGGTGCCGCACTCCTCGTCGAGGGCGAGCCCGTTGGGGAAGGAGTCCGCCGGGAAGAACCCGATCTGCTCCGGCTCGCCGCCGCCGGGCGCGATGCGCCAGATGCCGGTCTCCTCCGTACCGGTGACGTAGGCGACGTACAGGGTGCCGTCGTGGGCGCGGGCGATGCCCAGCGCGACGGCCCCGCCGACGGGCGTCTGCGCGTCCGGCACCTCGGGGAGGGTGGCGAGGATCGTCGTGTCGCCCTCCTTGGTGACGCGGGCGACCTGATGGGCGAAGGCGAAGGTGATGACGGCGGAGCCGTCGGGTTCGAGGGCGATGTTCTCCGGGTTCTGCCCGGCGGCGAAGTCGAAGTGGGCGACGACACGGGGGTCGGTCACGGTCGGATCACCGGCCGACGCGGGTCCGGCCGCGAGCACGGCGAGGGCGGCGGTGGCGGTGGCGACGGCGGCGAGGCGTGGGTGTCTCGTCATGGGGGCTCTCCTTCGAGGCGGCTTGGGGGCGGTGGCCCGAGGAGAACATGACGGATCGTCAGTGGTGGGGTCCGGCAGCCGTGGCCGCCGGGTCGCCCGCCTGGCCGACGGCATGGGGCCGGTTGGCACTGCGCCCGGGGGTCCGGGAGGCGGGTGGGTCGGCACCGCGCCGGGGGTACGGAGGCCCGTACTCACGTGCCGGTTGAGTATCAGCGCCCTGTCGGCCGCGAGGCCGCCCGCGGGACCGTACCGGCATGGGAACCAGCGCGCGTGAGCTCGCCGCCGCAACGCCGGCGAGCCGGGACCGGTACGTCGATCTGCTCCGGGTCGCCTCGCTCGCCGTCGTCGTGCTCGGGCACTGGCTGATGGCGGCCGTCACCACCGACGGGCAGGTCGGCAATCTGCTCGCCGTCGTGCCCGCACTCCAGCTCGTCACCTGGGTGTTCCAGGTGATGCCGGTCTTCTTCTTCGTCGGCGGCTTCTCGCACGCCCTCGCCCACCGCTCCCGCCCCGCGTACGCGGCCTTCCTGCGGGCCCGGCTCCAGCGGCTGCTGCGGCCGACGATGGTGTTCGTCGGCGTGTGGGGCGCCGCCGCCCTCGTCCTCCAGCTGTCCGGCGCGGACGGAGGGCTCACCGGCGTCGCGCTGCGGCTCGTCACCCAGCCCCTCTGGTTCATCGGGATCTACCTGGCGATGGTCGCCTTCACCCCGCCGCTCCTGAAGCTGCACGAGCGGTACGGGTGGGGCGCGTTCGCCGGGCTCGTCGGGGCGGCCGTCCTCGTCGACGTCCTGCGGTTCGCGGCGCACGTCCCGTTCGTCGAGTTCCTGAACTTCGCGTTCGTGTGGCTGGCGGTCCACCAGCTCGGCTTCCTCCGCGCCGACGGCATGCTCCGCCGCCCGGCCCTGCTCGCCGGCGCGGGCCTCCTCGGCGCGACCGCTCTCGTCGCCCTCGGCCCGTACCCGCTGTCCATGGTGGGGATGCCCGGCGAGAAGGTCTCGAACATGGCCCCGCCGACCCTCGCCCTCCTCTGCCACGGCCTGTGGCTGGTCGGCGCGGTCGAGCTGCTGAAGGGGCCGGGGGCGCGCCTCGTCGCCCGTGCCGGGGTGTGGCGGACGGTGGTCGCGGCCAACGGGATCGCGATGACGGCGTTCCTCTGGCACCTGACGGCCATGCTCGCGGTGTACGGCGCGATGCTCGGCCTCGGCCTGGAGCTCCCGGCCCCGGCCTCGGCCGCCTGGTGGGCGCAGGTCCCGCTCCGTATCGCCGCGGCCGCCACCCTGACGGCGCTGCTCGTGGCCGTCTTCCGCCGCTTCGAGGCGCCGGGGCCCACCCGCCGGGACGGCGGGTCCGGGCCGCTCGCGGCCCTCGGCATCACCCTGGCGCTCCTCGGCGTCCTCGGTCTCTCGGCGACCGGCCTCGGCGGCCTCCTGGAGGGCCACACGGCGACCCTGATCGCGTTCGATGTCACCGCCCCGGCGGCGGTCGCGATGGCCCTCGTGGGCTGGCTGCTCGTCGACCGCCCTACATCTCGTCGATCGCGGTGAGGCCGATGTCGATGTCGATGTCGAACGGAGCGGAGAGCTTGAGCCGGTCGCGGTGGACTCCGGTGCACGTGTACGTCTTGGTGACCGGGTCGCGTTCGTAGACCCGTACGACGGCGTGGTCGTCCTCGCCCTCCATCTCCACGAGCCAGAAGTGCTCGATCCCGGCGGCGGCGCACTTGTGGGGTTTGGTGTCGTGGTCCCGGGACTCCGAGTCGGGCGAGACGACCTCGACAGCCAGCAGGACGTCGGCGACCGGGTACGAGGTCTGCCCGAGCCCCTTCACGGCTTCCTTCCGGACGACGAGGACATCGGGCTCGGGACCGTTGCTGCGGTCGATGACCACCGTCATCTCGTTGCAGACCTTGTGCGTCGATGGGACGGCGGAGACCAGTCCGTTCGTCAGCAGTCGGATCATGATGTTGTGGAAACGGCGCTGCGAACGCACGAGGACCAGGCTCCCGTCGATCAACCCGGTGTGCGGCGGGAGGCCGGGCAGGGTCTTCAGGTCGTCCACCGTCCAGCCCTCGCGAGGCGGCACCGGCCATGCGGGCGCCGACCCCTGCGAGGTCGGCCTGGTCGTCGGCTCGGCGGTCATGGTTCCTCCCACGGGCGGGATTCTTCGGCCTGCCGTCCACGGTAACGACAGAGAGTCGAGCGCGTCATCACAAAGAGTGACCGGCCGCCCCAGCGTCTACCCTTGGACGTCGATCGATCCCCTGTACAGGAGTCAACGTGGCCGTCAACCTGGTCAATGTCGAGAACGTCAGCAAGGTGTACGGCACCCGTGCCCTGCTCGACGGCGTCTCGCTCGGCGTCTCCGAGGGGGAGCGGATCGGGGTCGTGGGCCGCAACGGCGACGGCAAGACCACCCTCATCCGGATGCTCGCGAAGCTGGAGGAGGCCGACACCGGCCGGGTCACCCACAGCGGCGGGCTGCGCCTCGGGGTGCTCACCCAGCACGACTCGCTCGACCCGAAGGCCACCATCCGGCACGAGGTCATCGGCGTCATGGCCGACCACGAGTGGGCCGGCAGCGCCAAGATCCGCGACGTGCTCACCGGACTCTTCGGCGGGCTCGACCTGCCCGGCTTCGAGCAGGGCCTCGACACCGTCATCGGTCCGCTCTCCGGCGGCGAGCGGCGGCGCATCGCGCTCGCCAAGCTCCTCATCGACGACCAGGACCTGATCGTCCTCGACGAGCCCACCAACCACCTCGACGTCGAGGGCATCTCCTGGCTCGCCCAGCACCTCCAGACCCGCCGCTCGGCCCTCGTCTGCGTCACCCACGACCGCTGGTTCCTCGACCAGGTCTGCACCCGCATGTGGGACGTGCAGCGCGGTGACGTGCAC
Source organism: Streptomyces sp. NPDC058664 (assembly GCF_042716635.1). Classification (NCBI taxonomy): domain Bacteria; kingdom Bacillati; phylum Actinomycetota; class Actinomycetes; order Kitasatosporales; family Streptomycetaceae; genus Streptomyces; species Streptomyces sp. NPDC058664. Next base: position 105,586 of record NZ_JBHXRW010000004.1, read on the forward strand.
GAGTACGAGGGCGGCTACTCCGACTACGTCTTCGCGCGTGCCGAGCGCGAGCGCATCGCCGCCACGGAGGAGACCAAGCGGCAGAACCTGATGCGCAAGGAGCTGGCCTGGCTGCGGCGCGGCGCCCCCGCCCGTACGTCCAAGCCGCGCTACCGCATCGAGGCCGCCAACGAGCTGATCGCCGACGTGCCGCCGCCGCGCGACACCTCCGAGCTGATGAAGTTCGCCAACGCCCGCCTCGGCAAGACGGTCTTCGACCTGGAGGACGTGACCGTCACCGCAGGTCCCAAGACGCTCCTGGAGCACCTGACCTGGCAGCTCGGTCCCGGTGACCGCATCGGCCTCGTCGGCGTCAACGGCGCGGGCAAGACCTCACTCCTGCGCGCACTCGCGGACGCGGCCGTCAGTCAGGGCGAGATCCAGCCCGCCGCCGGCCGCATCACCGTCGGCAAGACCGTCCGGCTCGCCTACCTCTCCCAGGACGTCACCGAACTCCCCGCCGCCCTGCGGGTCCTGGAGGCCGTCCAGCAGATCCGCGACCGGGTCGACCTCGGCAAGGGCCGCGAGATGACCGCCGGCCAGCTCTGCGAGCAGTTCGGCTTCACCAAGGAGAAGCAGTGGACGCCGGTCGGCGACCTCTCCGGCGGTGAGCGCCGCCGTCTCCAGCTGCTGCGCCTGCTGATGGACGAGCCGAACGTCCTCTTCCTCGACGAGCCCACCAACGACCTCGACATCGAGACCCTCACCCAGCTGGAGGACCTCCTCGACGGCTGGCCCGGCTCCATGGTCGTCATCTCCCACGACCGGTTCTTCATCGAGCGCACCACGGACAAGACGCTCGCGCTGCTCGGCGACAGGACGCTGCGGATGCTGCCGCGCGGCATCGACGAGTACCTGGAGCGGCGCCGGAGGATGATCGAGGCGTCCGTCCCGACGCCGGCCGCCGCCGCGCCCGCGCAGACGAAGCCCGGCGTCTCCGCCGCGGACTCGCGCGCCGCGAAGAAGGAGCTGCAGAAGGTCGAGCGGCAGCTCGACAAGGTCTCCGACAAGGAGGCCAAGCTGCACGCCCGGATCGCCGACAACGCCACCGATTTCGAGCTGGTGGCGAAGCTCGACGCCGAGCTGCGGGAACTCGCGGGGGAGCGCGAGGAACTGGAGATGCGCTGGCTCGAACTGGCCGAGGACGCATAACGAGGGCATCACAGGCCGGTCCTCCCTTGGGTACAAGGGACGGACCGGTCGCTTTTGCGCCATGGCGTGAGTGGTAGAAAGAAAACCCGTTCACGTCAAGGGGGAACCGCTGATGACCCAGCCGCCCAGCAACCAGCCGCCGGGGGGCTTCGGAGTCCCCCAGGACCCGAACCAGGGCCCGCACACCGGCGGGCCCCAGGGCACGCCGCCCGTGCCGCCCGTCCCGCCCCAGGCACCGCAGAACCCGCCGCCGGCCGCGCCCGGACCGTACGGGCAGCAGCCGCAGCCCGGTTACGGCTACCCGCAGCAGGCCCCGGGGCCGTACGGCCAGCAGCCTCCGCAGCAGCCGTACGGCTACCCGCAGCAGGGCCAGCCCGGCTACCCGCAGCAGCCCGGCCCGTACGGCCAGCAGCCGGGCCCGTACGGCCAGCAGCAGAACCCTTACGGCGGCTACCCCACCCAGCCGCAGCCGGGGTTCCCGGGCGCCCCGACCCCGCCCTCCGGCGGCGGCCCCCTCAAGGGCCGTACCGGTGTCGTCGCCGCCGTGGCCGCCGCGGCCGTCCTGGTGGCTGCCGTCACCACCTGGGCCGTCGTCGGCGGTGACGACGAGAAGGACCCGATCGCCGGCCCGCCCACCACCTCCGCGTCCTCCTCGGCCGCTCCGAAGCCCACCGAGTCCGTGGACAAGGGCGACGGCACGGGTGACGGCTCCAACGGCGAGGAAGACCTCAACGCGGGCCGCAAGGACGGCGAGGCCAAGATCAACTGGCTGCTCAAGAACAACGTCGACCTGCCGCGCAACGGCGCCGACGTCTACGGCCCGTGGATCGTCGGCGACACCGTCGTCAAGGCCATGTACAAGAGCGTCTCCGGCTACAGCCTGAGCGACGGCTCCACCAAGTGGAACGTCGACCTGCCGTTCGAACTGTGCGCGGCGCCCGCGAACCCGTCGGCGAACGGGGTCATGGTCTTCGGCTACGCCGAGAGCGCCAAGGACGGCGCCAAGTGCACCTCGCTCCAGCAGGTCGACCTGAAGACCGGCAAGGCGGGCTGGAAGAAGGCGGTGCCCAAGCCGAAGGGCCTGTTCGCCTTCTCGGACAACACCCTGTCCATCAGCGGCAACACGGTGACGGTCGCGGGCAGCAGCAGCGCCTACGGCTTCTCCCTGGCCGACGGCAGGCAGCTGTTCACCGGCGCGACCACCGGCTGCAAGCCCTTCGCGTACGCGGGCGGCAGCAAGCTGGTCGCCGCCATGGACTGCCCCTCGGGCAGCACGTCCAAGAAGTCCCAGGCCGTCGGCGTGGTCGACCCGGCCACCGGCAAGCCCGCGTTCACGTTCAAGCTGGAGACCGACTGGGAGGTCGACAAGGTCTACTCGGTCGACCCGCTGGTCGTCTCCGCCACCCAGCGCGAGCAGAAGAAGTGGACCATCTTCACGCTCGACGCCACGGGCAAGCTCCGCTCGCAGATCCAGGGCGGCAAGGACAAGTTCGCCCCGTCGTGCGGCGGCGGATTCGTCATCTTCGGCCGCAACCTGGAGGGCTGCACCGGTGTCGCGGCCGACGCGAACACCTTCTACATGGCCACCGAGACCTCGTACGGCACGGCCAACGAGGTCGTCGCCTTCGACCTGAGGAACGGCAAGGCCAAGTGGCGTTCCAAGGCGCCCGGCGATCAGTCCATGATCCCGCTGCGCATGGAGGGCGGCCAGGTCCTGGTGTACGTGGACCCGAAGTACGACACGGGCGGCGCCGTCGCGACCATCGCCCCGACCGGCGGCGCGCCGAAGATCCTGCTCCAGCACCCGGCGTCCACGGCCCAGGTCGAGAGCAGCTTCTACAGCGCGGGCTACGCCTACGGCTCCGGCACCTTCGTGGTGGCCAGCGGACGCGTCTCCGCCACCAACGACGAGGCCGAGAAGCAGGTCAAGACGATGATGGCCTTCAGCAAGTGAGGTGCACGGACCGATGACGCAGCCACCCCCGCCCCCGCCGAACCAGCCCCCGGACCCGCAGGGAGGCTTCGGCGCGCCGACGCCCCCGCCGCAGCAGCCCGGCCAGGACCAGGGTTACGGCTACCCCCCGCAGCAGCCGGGCTACGGCTACCCCCAGCAGCCGGACCAGGGGTACGGCTACCCCCAGCAGCCGGACCAGGGCTACGGGCAGCCGCAGCAGCCCGACCAGGGCTACGGCTACCCGCAGCAGCCTCCCGCGCCCCCGCAGCAGCCGTACGGGTATCCCACCGCCCCGCAGCAGCCCTACGGCGGCCACCAGCAGCCGGTCCCGCCCCCGTACGGCTACCCGACCCAGCCCCAGCAGGCCTACGACGGGTACCAGCAGCCGGCCCCGGCGCCGGCGGGCGGCGGCAAGAAGCTGTCGGCACAGCTGCAGATCATCATCGCGGCGGCCGTCGCGGTCGTCCTGATCATCGGCGGCGGCATCTGGTACGCCAACTCCGGCGACGAGGACCCGGGCGGCGAGGCCAAGGGCACGGCCGGCACCTCGCAGGGCACCGACGGCGGGTCCGGCGGCTCGAACGGGATCGGGGGCGACGGCAAGGAGAAGGCCCCGGCGGTCACCCAGTCGAAGGAGGCCTTCCGCCTCGGTCTGCCGAAGGTTCCCGACACCACGGACGTCTCCGGTTCCTGGATCACGGACAAGGCGTTCGTGAAGACCGGCGTGAACTCCATCGTCGGCTACGACCTCGACAAGGGCACCGTCCTGTGGACGCTCCCGCTGACCGGGCAGGTCTGCGGCACGTCCCGGCACATGACCGCCGACTACAAGGTGCCGATCCTCTTCGAGGCCACCAAGCGGGTGGCACCGCGCTACTACCAGCTCTGCACCGAGGTCGGCATGGTCGACCTCACCACCGGGAAGCTGCTGTGGTCCACCTCCGTCACCGGTGGTTCCGCCGGTGACGGCAAGGCCCGGTTCGGCGAGATCACGCTCAGCGGGAAGACCGTCGCGGCCGGCGGCACCGACGGGGGCGCGGCCTTCGACATCGCCAACGGCAACCCGCGCTGGAAGCCGCAGTCCGACGCGCAGAGCTGCTACGACCTGGGGTACGGCGGCGGCGAGGGACTCGTCGCGGTCCGCAAGTGCGGTTCGTACGGCAGCCAGTACGTGATGATCCAGAACCTCGACCCGATGACGGGCGGTCCGGTCTCGCAGTACAAGATGCCGACCGGTGTGAAGTACGCGTCGGTGGTCTCCACCAAGCCGCTGGTCGTCGCGGCCGACGTCGGCGACAGCGCCGGTGACGGCAGCGGGATCTCGGACTTCTTCTCGATCGACGAGAAGACCGGGAAGCTGAAGGCGAAGATCACGGCGGACGCCGACCAGTACGCGGCCCGCTGCCGCTCGACCAAGGTCGAGTCCTGCACCCAGGCGCTCGTCGGGAACGGCAGGCTCTACGTGCCGACCGAGGAGCACGAGGGCGCGACCGGCGAGTACGGCGACGAGACGAACGAGATCATCGCCTTCGACCTGGCCACCGGCCGGACGGTGCCGGAGAAGGCGGACGCGGGCGACGCGTACACCCTGGTCCCGCTGCGCATGGACGGCGGCGACCTGATCGCGTACAAGGTGCCCCCGTACGACAAGGGCGGCCGGGTCGTGTCCATCAACGGGGGCACGATGAAGGAGACCCTCCTCCTGGAGAACCCGTCGGAGAAGTCGGCGCGGGAGACGGAGCGGAGCTTCGGCGTGACCGGAAGCGAGTACCTCTACGGCGACGGCAGGTTCTTCGTCTCGCGGACGTACGTGAGCAAGACCCGTGACGGCGGCTCCTCCTACCAGGAACACCTCGCCGTCTCGTACAACGCCAAGGGCTGACGGCCGCGGAAGCATCACGTACGGGCCCCTCCGGCATGCCGGAGGGGCCCGTTCCGTCGTTCCGGTCGCAGTCGGGCGGACGGGGCGTCACGGTGTCACCCGGGAGCGTGAGGTGACGCTCCGTCGACCCGGGGGGCGGATTGGGTCCGCACGGGGCGGGGGAGCGTGTACCTTGCCGGGTCAGGCGTGCCGGGGGACGGCGGGCGCGGAGGATGGGGGATGACCGGGATGGGCGTACGCCTCGTGGTGGTGGACGATCACCGCCTGCTCGCGGAGGCGCTCGCCTCGGCGCTGAAGCTGCGCGGGCACCGGGTGCTCGCGGCGGCGGCGCCGGTGGCGGGGGCCGCGGAGCTCGTGGTGAGCCGGGCGCCGGAGGTCTGTCTCCTGGGCACGGCCGCGCCGGCCGAGCCGGGGGCCTTCGACGTGGTCGCGCGGATCAAGCGGGAGCGGCCGCAGGTGGCGGTGGTGGTGCTCGGCCCGGTTCCCTCGCCGCGCGGCATCGCGGCGGCGTTCGCGGCCGGCGCCTCGGGATACGTCCGGCACGACGAGCGCATCGAGGGCGTCGAGCGCGCCCTGGTGAAGGCCAGGGCGGGGGAGTCGGCGGTGGCGCCGCAGCTGCTCAGAGCGGCCTTCGCGGAGCTCCTGCACCCCGCCGCGCAGCCCGACGACGAGGGACAGCGGCTGCTGCGGCTCCTGACGCGGCGGGAGGTGGAGGTCCTCGTCCGGGTCGTGGAGGGGGAGGACACCCGGCTGATCGCGGCGGGGATGGGGATCGCGTCGAGCACGGCGCGGACGCACGTGCAGCGGGTCCTGATGAAGCTGGGGGTCGGGTCGCGCCTGGAGGCGGCGGCCCTCGCGGCCCGTACGGGGCTGCTGGACCGTGCGGTGCCGGGGCCTCGGGAGGGCGGCTCGCGAGAGCCCTTCTGACGCCTCCTCCCACCTTCTTCCCGCCTTCTCCCGACCTTCTTCCGGTCTTCCTCCGGTCTTCTTCCGGTCCGGGTGTTCTGACGTCCGGTCCCGCGCGGGGTGCGGGACCGGGCTTCACCGTTGACGCTGATGTTTGAATGTGGTTCCTTGTGGGTGGTTCTGTTTGATGTCGCCCGGAGGGCACCCCGTGAAGAAGACCGTCACCGCACTCGCCGACGGGCGCGAGCTGATCTACTACGACGCGCACGACGACACCGTCCGCACCGCCGTCGACCCCCGCCCCCTCACCCCCGTCGTCTCCCGCTCCGAGATCCGGTACGACGCCCTCACCGGCGACCCCGTCGCCATCGCCTCGCACCGGCAGGCCCGCACCTACCACCCGCCGGCCGACGCCTGCCCGCTCTGCCCCGCCCGCGACGGACGCGAGAGCGAGATCCCCGAGGAGAGCTACGAGGTCACGGTCTTCGAGAACCGCTTCCCCTCCCTCTCCGGCGGCGTCGGCCGCTGCGAGGTCGTCTGCTTCACCGACGACCACACCGCGTCCTTCGCCGACCTCACCGAGGAGCGCGTCGCCCTCGTCATCGACGCCTGGACCGACCGCACCGCCGCGCTCTCTGCCCTCCCCGGCGTCGAACAGGTCTACTGCTTCGAGAACCGGGGCGCCGAGATCGGCGTCACCCTCCCGCACGCCCACGGCCAGATCTACGCCTTCCCCTACGTCTCCCCCCGCACGGCCGCCATGCGCCGCCGCGTCGACGAGCACCGGGCCGAGACCGGACGGAACCTCTTCGACGACGTCGTCGAGCGCGAGCGCGCCGACGGCGAGCGGATCGTCCTGGAGACCGAGCACTGGATCGCCTTCGTCCCGTACGCCGCCCACTGGCCGTACGAGGTCCACCTCCACCCCAGGCGCCGGGTCCCCGACTTCCTCGCCCTCGACGGCGCGGCACGCACAGAGGCCGCACAGGTCTACCTGGAACTCTTGAGGCGCTTCGACCGGATCTTCGGCCCGGACGAGCCGCCGACGCCCTACATCGCCGCCTGGCACCAGGCGCCGTTCACGGACGCGCGGCGGGAGGACTTCGGACTGCACCTGGAGCTCTTCACCGTCCGACGGGCCTCCGGCAAGCTGAAGTACCTCGCGGGCACCGAGTCCGGCATGGGCGCGTTCATGAACGACGTACGGCCGGAGGACGCGGCCCGACGACTCCGAGAGGTGGCGACCGAGAAGTGAGCACGGACATGAAGAAGTACCTGGTGACCGGTGGGGCCGGATACGTGGGCAGCGTCGTCGCCGCCCACCTCCTGGAGCGGGGCCACCGGGTCACCGTCCTCGACGACCTCTCCACCGGCTTCGCCGAAGCCGTGCCGGCGGGCGCCGAGTTCGTCGAGGGCCGCGTCCAGGACGCCGCCGCGTGGCTGGACGACTCCTACGACGGCGTCCTGCACTTCGCCGCCTTCTCCCAGGTCGGCGAGTCCGTCGCCAAGCCCGAGAAGTACTGGGACAACAACGTCGGCGGCACCATGGCCCTGCTCACCGCCATGCGCGCCGCCGGGGTCCGCAGGCTGGTCTTCTCCTCCACCGCCGCCACCTACGGCGAGCCGGAGAGCGTGCCGATCACCGAGACCGCGCCGACCGCCCCCACCAGCCCCTACGGGGCGAGCAAACTGGCCGTCGACCACATGATCGGCGGGGAGTGCGCCGCCCACGGCCTGGCCGCCGTCTCGCTGCGCTACTTCAACGTGGCGGGCGCCCACGGGTCCCTCGGCGAGCGGCACGAGCCCGAGTCGCACCTGATCCCGCTCGTCCTCCAGGTCGCCCTGGGCGAGCGCGAGGCGATCTCCGTGTACGGCGAGGACTACCCGACCCCCGACGGCACCTGCGTCCGCGACTACATCCACGTCGCCGACCTGGCCGAGGCCCACCTCCTGGCGCTCGACGCCATGACCGCGGGCACCGTGCCGGCCGGCGAGCACCTGGTCTGCAACTTCGGCAACGGCAACGGCTTCTCCGTCCGCGAGGTCGTCGAGACCGTGCGGAAGGTCACCGGTCACCCCGTCCCGGAGATCACCGCCCCGCGCCGCGCCGGCGACCCCGCCGTCCTCGTCGCCTCCGCCGAGGCCGCCCGCGAGCGGCTCGGCTGGACGCCGTCCCGTCCCGACCTGGCGGACGTCGTCGCCGACGCCTGGGCCTTCGCCCGGCAGCGGGCGGCCCGGCGGCAGGCAGCCGAGCAGCAGGTCAAGCAGGCCGAGCAGCAGGAAGGAGCGCGCCCGTGAGCGCCGCCGACCACGGGGCGGGGACGCCCGGAAGCGTCGCCGCCGACTTCGAGGCGCTGTACGGCGCCGCCCCCGACGGCGTCTGGGCCGCCCCCGGGCGGGTCAACCTGATCGGCGAGTACACCGACTTCAACGACGGCTTCGTGCTGCCGCTCGCCCTGCCGCACACCACCGTCGCCGCCGCCTCCCGCCGCGACGACAACGTGCTGCGCCTGCACTCCGCCGACATCGACGGCGGCATCGTCCAGCTGGAGGTCGACGCCCTCGAACCGCTCTCCGGCGGCGGCTGGGCGGCCTACCCGGCCGGGGTCGTCTGGGCCCTGCGGGCAGCCGGGCACCCGGTGACCGGAGCGGACGTCCACCTCACCTCGACCGTGCCGACCGGCGCCGGGCTCTCCTCGTCGGCGGCCCTCGAAGTCGTCACGGCCCTCGCGCTGAACGACCTCTTCGCGCTCGGGCTCTCCCGGCCCGAACTCGCCGAGCTCGCCCAGCGCGCCGAGAACGCCTTCGTCGGCGTCCCCTGCGGCGTCATGGACCAGATGGCCTCCGCCTGCGCCGAGGAGGGCCACGCCCTCCATCTGGACACCCGGGACCTCTCGTACCGTCAGGTCCCCTTCGACCTGGCCCGCGAGGGGCTGCGGCTGCTCGTCGTCGACACCCGCGTGAAGCACGCGCTCGGAGACGGCGCGTACGCCGAGCGGCGCGCCGGTTGTGAAGCCGGTGCGCGGGCGCTCGGGGTGAAGGCCCTGCGCGATGTCAGCGCCGCGCATCTCCCCGCATCCCTCGCACGCCTGAGCGACGAGACGATTCTGCGGTACGTCCGGCACGTCGTCACCGACAACGCCCGCGTGGAGCGGACCATCGCCCTGCTCGACGCCGGCGACACCCGGGCGGTCGGCCCCGTCCTCACCGAGGGCCACGCCTCCCTCCGGGACGACCTGCGCGTCTCCTGCCCCGAACTGGACCTGGTCGTCGAGGCGGCGAACGCCGCCGGGGCGCTCGGCGCCCGCATGACCGGCGGCGGTTTCGGCGGCTCCGCCGTCGTCCTCGTCGAGACGGACCGGGCCGAAGCGGTCGCCGCCGCCGTCGGGAAGGCCTTCGCCGAGGCCGGATACGCGGCCCCCGGAGTCTTCCCCGCCGTTCCCTCGGCGGGCGCCCGCCGCCTCTGAGCGCTCCCCAGGACCCGTACGACTTCGGACAGTTCCGTGAATCGGCCCCCACCGCGACGCCCCGCCCCTACTGTGTGGGGCAGCGCCGGTGGGGGCCGGTGCCGTTCAGGGTGCGAGACCCGGTCGGGTACGGCGCCGGCAGCGGGGTAACTCTCATCGCACGGCGGCGGCCGCGCGAGTGACGGACCCGCCCCCGGCGCCGTGCCCGCGTCGGTCCGTTCCTCGACACTTGGGGGTGTCCGTGGCACGTATCCGTGTCCTGGTGGTGGACGACCACCGCGTCTTCGCCGAATCGCTGGCCGCCGCGCTCGCCGCGGAGCCCGACGTCGACGTCGTCGCCGCGGGAAGCGGCCCGGCCGCCCTGCGCTGCCTGGAGCGCGGCGCGGCGGAGAGCCGCAGGTTCGACGTGCTGCTCGTCGACGCCGAACTGGGCACGGGCCCCCCGGGAACGGCCGTGGCCCGGGTCGTACCGGACGACGGCGGGGCCGTCGTCGACGGGATCTCCCTGGTGGCGGGGGTGCGCCAGGCCCACCCCGCCGTGCGGACCGTCGTCCTCGCGGAGAAGGACGACCCGCGGCGGGCCGCGCTCGCCCTCCAGGCGGGGGCCTCCGGCTGGGTGGCGAAGGACTGCTCGCTCCAGCGGCTCCTCGCGGTGGTCCGCGGGGTGCTGCGGGACGAGACGCATCTGCCGCCCGCGCTGCTCACCGGTGTCCTGCGGGAGCTGACGGCGGCCCGCAAGCACCGGACGGACAGCGAGCGGCTCGTGGAGTCGCTGACCCCGCGCGAGCGGGAGGTGCTGTGCTGCATGGTCGCGGGCCTGGGCCGCAAGGCGGTCGCCGAGCGCCTCTTCCTGTCCCCGCACACCGTCCGTACGCACATGCAGAACGTGCTGGGGAAGCTGGGCGTGCACTCGACCCTGGCGGCGGTGGCGCTGGCCCGCCGGGCGGGCGTGGGTCCCGCGCGTCTCGGCGAGGACCCGCTAGCCGGGGACGTTGTCGAACGGGGCGGTCAGCCGGCGTAGCAGCGCGGCCAGTTCGCCGCGCTGGGCGCGGGAGAGCTGGGACAGGATGGCGCGCTCCTGGGCGAGGAGCCCGGCGAGCGCCTCGTCGGCGCGGTCGCGGCCCTCGGGGGTGAGCCGGACGAGGACGCCGCGCCGGTCACTGGGGTCGGGGAGCCGCTCGACGAGGCCCTTCTTGGTGAGCCGGTCGATGCGGTTGGTCATGGTGCCGGAGGTGACCAGGGTCTGCGTCAGGAGCTGGCCGGGGGAGAGCTGGTAGGGCGCGCCGGCCCGGCGCAGCGAGGTGAGGACGTCGAACTCCCAGGGCTCCAGCTGGTGCTCCGAGAAGGCGAGCCGACGGGCGCGGTCGAGGTGCCGGGCGAGCCGGGAGACGCGGCTGAGCACCTCGAGCGGTTCCACGTCGAGGTCGGGGCGCTCGCGGCGCCATGCTGCGACCAGTCGGTCGACCTCGTCCTCCATGACGATCAGTGTAGAGGGTCTGTTGACATAAAGTCTCTTGTATTCGAGTTTATCGATGTCAAGAATCTTGACCTCAAGAAATATTCCGCTGGACCATGGGGAAGGGACCCGGCCGGAACTCCGTTCCGTTTCGGCCATTCGTTCCAGCAAGGGGGATTCGAACATGCATTCCGTGGAACCCGCCGCACCCACGTGGGACCCGCAGCAGTACCTCCGCCACTCCGGCCACCGCACCCGTCCCTTCCTCGACCTGCTCGCCCGAATACCACGCCTCCCCGCCCAGGACCGGCCCGCCCGGATCGCCGACCTCGGCTGCGGCCCCGGCAACGTGACGGCCCTCCTCGCCGACCGGTGGCCCGACGCCCACATCACCGGCTTCGACCTCTCGCCCGACATGCTGGAGCGGGCCGAGAAGGACTGGTCCGGCACCACCAGGGGCGGCGGCTGGCTCGACTTCCGCCCCGCCGACGCCGCCCACTGGACCCCCACCGAGCCCTACGACCTGATCGTCTCCAACGCGGCCCTCCAGTGGGTGCCCAACCACCCCGAGTCCTTCGCCCGCTGGATCGACGGGCTCCGACCCGGCGGCACCCTCGCCTTCCAGGTCCCCGGCAACTTCACCTCGCCCAGCCACGCCCTGCTCGGCGAACTCTGCGAGACCCCCGAATGGCGCGACCGCGTCGGCGACCAGGGCCGCCGCTTCGTCCACATCCTCGACGCCGCCGACTACCTCACCCGCCTCACCGACCTCGGCTGCGAGACGGACGTCTGGGAGACCACGTACTGCCAGCTGCTCCAGGGCGAGGACCCCGTCCTCGACTGGGTCAAGGGCACCGCCCTGCGGCCCGTCCTCACCGCCCTGGGCGACGACCAGGAGGCGGTCGACGCCTTCCTCGGCCAGTACCGCACCCTCCTCCGCGCGGCCTACCCGCCGGGCCCGCACGGCACGGTCTTTCCCTTCCGCCGGATCTTCGCGATGGCCACGAAGCCCCGCTGACCCCCGCCCGGAAACATGCCCGCCCCGCACCGGAGGATCCGGTGCGGGGCGGGCACGGGGTGGTGCCGGGGGGCGTCAGCCGATCTGGTTGTAGATCTGGAAGCCGCCGCCGAACCGCGCCCGGGTGGAGAACTTGCCCGGGGTCGTGTTCAGGTAGGTGTACAGGTCGCCGGCGGAGGTGATGCCGACGATGTCGCCCTTGCCGTCCGCGTTCAGGTCGCCGGCGGCGGCCAGGTGCTTGTAGGTGCCCCAGCCGGAGCCGATCTTCGTGCGGGCCCCGAAGGGGGCGGTGGCGTTGCCGGTGCCCGGGTGCAGGTACAGGTCGCCGGTGGTGGTGCGGGCCAGCAGGTCGGCGCGGCCGTCACCGGTGTAGTCGCCGCCGCCGAACAGCTTGTTGTAGCCGCCCCAGCCGGAGCCGACCCTGATGCGGGTGGCGAACTTGTCGCCCTCGCCGTTGCCCTTGTACAGGTACAGGACGCCGGAGCGGTCGCGCGCGAGCAGGTCGCCCTTGCCGTCGCCGCTCAGGTCGCCCGGGCCGGCGAAGGCGTTGTAGCCGCCCCAGCCGGAGCCGATGTAGTACATGCCGTCGATCCACAGGCCGCCGTCGAGGAGCTGGACGGTGTCCTGCATGTTGTCGGGGTTCATCGACGAGACGGCGGTCCAGACGGCGTTCTTCCACTCGCCCGTGTCGCTGGCGGGCAGGCGCGGGGTGACCTTGCCCGTGGTCGAGGGGCCGTACCAGAACAGCGTGCCGGCCGTGTCGCGGGCGAGGAAGCCGTCCTTGCCGGTGTACGGGATGTTGCCGCCGAGGGCGAACTGGTCGATGCCCGTGAAGTCGCCGGTGTTGCCGACCTTCTGGCGCGCGTTCAGGGTGCCGTCGCCCTTGCCGATGTACAGGTACATCGTGCCGGTGTTGTCCCGGGCCCACAGGTCGCCGTCGCCGGCGGGCAGGATCTGGTTGTAGGCGCCCCAGCCGCCGCCGATGGACTTGCGGGTGGCGAACGGGAGGTTCTTGTCACCCGTGCCGGTGTAGAACCACAGGGTGCCGGCCCTGTCGCGGGCGTACAGGTCGGCGCGGCCGTCGCCGTTGCCGTCGCCGAGGCCGACGAGCTGGTCGTACGCGCCCCAGCCGGAGCCGACGAGGATGCGCGTGCCGAGCGGCTTGGTCACGTCGCCGGTGGCGATGTACACGTACAGCTGACCGGCCGGGGTGCGGGCGATCACGTCGGCCCTGCCGTCGCCGTCCACGTCACCGGGCGAGGTGATCTTGTTGTAGATCTGCCAGCCGCCGCCGACCGAGTACTCGTACGGGGTGCCGTAGTCGGCGACGTCCTTGTACAGCGTCAGGGTGCCGTTCTCGGACAGGACCAGCATCTCGGGCTCGGCCTCGCCGGCCTGGTTGCCGATCGGGATGATGTCCTTGGCGACGTCGATGCGGCCCAGCACGACCTCCCCGGCCTCGCCGGCGGTCGTGTAGATCCCGTCACCGGCGCGGAAGACCAGGTCCTCGATGCCGTCGAGGTCCAGGTCCGACAGGAGCGGCGAGGTCGCCGTGACCGCCTGGGCGTCGGCGCGGGCGCCGTCCTGACCGGGGCGGACCAGCTTCGGGACCGTGAAGGAAGGCGCTTCCTTCTCGATCTTCGGAAGGGGCGCCGGGGTGTCGGCGGACGCCGTGCCCGCGAGGAGCATGCCCGTGGAGAGGGCGAGAGCGGTGCAGGCGGCGAGGCGGCGGGCACGCTTGGAATACGGGAAGAACAAGAGATCCCCCCCAGGGATCAGCGGTTCGACAGAACCGGACAGGGGGCTCGCACAGCTTCGAACGGCGTCAGCGCGGGCCTTCGGGCACGCGGAGACGACCTCGTTCGAAGGTCGGAACACCCCCCTCGGATGTTGAACGCGATTCTACCCACGCGCGCGCCATATGCCAGCGATCTTTCCGTGAACGTGAGGTGCCCCGCACCGGACATCCGGTACGGGGCACCCGAGGACCACTTAGTACAGGTCGGTGTACGTCTGGTAGCCGGTGCCGATCCTCGCCCGGGAGGTGATGGCCGCGCCGGTTCCCGTGCCCAGGTAGCGGTACAGCTCGCCCGCCGCGTTCACCCCGAGCAGGTCGGCCTTGCCGTCGCCGTTCAGGTCGCCCGGCGCCGCCAGCTTGTTGTACGTGTTCCAGCCGGTGCCGATCCTCACCCGGCCGGCGAACGGGGAGGCCGTCGTGGAGCCGGTGCCCTTGTACAGCCACAGGGTGCCGGTGCGGTCGCGGGCCACCAGGTCCGCACGCCCGTCGCCCGAGAAGTCGCCCGCGCCGAGGATCCGGTCGTACGCGCTCCAGCCGTCGCCGACCCTGATCCGGGTCGCGAGGCCCGTGCCGGCGCCGTTGCCCCGGTACAGCCACAGGACGCCGGCGGTGTCACGGGCCAGCAGGTCGGCCTTGCCGTCGCCGCTCAGGTCGCCGGGGCCGACGAGCAGGTTGTAGATCTGCCAGCCGCCGCCGAGGTCCCGCTCCGCGTTGTACAGGTGGCCCCGGTAGACCTCCAGGAGGTCGGCGATCGGGCCGCCGTCCAGCGCGTACACGAACGAGAGGTTCGCCCCCGCCCAGCCGCCGGTGCTGCCCTGCTGCTCGCGCGCGGTGATCTTGCCGTTGTTCAGGCCGCCGTACCAGAAGAGCGTTCCGGCCCTGTCGCGGGCGAGGAACGCGGTCTTGCCGGCGGCCGGGATGTTGCCCGCCCCGCCGAACTGATCCACGCTCCGCCAGTCGCCGGTGAGCATCGTCCGCGCCGTGAACGTGCCGCCGCCCCGGCCGTTGTAGCCCCAGAGGGCGCCGTTCTGGTCCCGGGCGAGCAGGTCCGCGTGGCCGTCGCCGTTGACGTCGTCGGCGGCGATCACCTGGTTGTAGACCTGCCAGCCGGTGGCGAGCGCCTTGGGGGGCTTGAACGGCGAGGCCGTGTCACCGGTGCTGCCGTAGAAGTACACCTGGCCGGCCGGGGTGCGGGCCAGCAGGTCTCCCTTCCCGTCGCCGTCGTTGTCGCCGAGGCCCACGACCTGGTCGTACGCGCCCCAGCCCGGGCCCACCTTCGTCCGTCCGGCGAGCGGCGCCGTGGCGTTGCCGGTCCACCGGTAGAAGTAGAGCTCGCCGTTGTGCTGCCGGGCCATCACGTCGGCGTGGCCGTCACCGTCGACGTCACCGGGCGAGAACACCTTGTTGTAGATGTTCCAGCCGCTGCCCGACCAGGTGAGCGAGCCGGAGGTCGCGGACGCGTCCGCGTACAGCCGCAGCACGCCGTTCGCGGAGACCGAGAGCACCTCGGGCCCGCCCGAACCGTTCTGGTCGCCGAGCGGGACGAGGTCGAGGTCGAGGAACGAGCCGGCGGTCTCGAACACGGTGTGCGCGGCCGTCGACGCCGACGCCGAGACGTACGTCCAGCCGTTCCACTTGCGGTGGATCAGATCGGACCTGCCGTCACCGTCCACGTCGAAACGGGGCGCCACGACGGCCGTCGCCCCGGCGGTACGGGCCGTGCCGGACGCGCCGGCCAGCGGCGACAGGTCCAGCTTCGACGGCGTCACGGGGCGCTGCGGCTGCTCCACGACGGGCCGGGGCCCCCGGTCGGCCACCGCGGGTGACGCGAGCAGCATGCCGGCGGACAGGGCGAGCGCGGTGCAGGTGGTGACACGACGAGCACGCCCGAAGAATGCGGAACGCAAAAGATCCCCCCCTGGGGAACGTGAGAACCAAGGACCGGAACGGGGGATCCGCGGCGCCCCCGCACGGCCGAGGGCGCGTACGGGGGGCGAACACCCCCCCGGATGTGGGGAGGAGTGTACCTCTGTGCGAACAGGGGGAGTCGAACGGTTTCCGCACTTCGTCAGCTCTTGCGGTGCCCTATCAGCCGCGGCTTCGCCTCCAGGCCGTCCAGGCCGTGCCACGCCAGGTTCACCAGGTGCGCGGCGACCTCCGCCTTCTTCGGCTTCCGCACGTCCAGCCACCACTGGCCCGTCAGCGCCACACTTCCCACCAGCGCCTGCGCGTACAGCGGCGCCAGCTTCGGATCAAAACCCCGGGCCTTGAACTCGAGACCCAGGATGTCCTCCACCTGCGTGGCGATGTCACTGATCAGCGACGCGAACGTACCCGTCGACTGCGCCACCGGAGAATCCCGTACGAGGATCCGGAAGCCGTCCGTGTAGTTCTCGATGTAGTCGAGCAGCGCGAACGCCGCCTGCTCCAGGAGCTCCCGCGGATGCCCGGCCGTCAGCGCGCCCGTCACCCCGTCGAGCAGCTGGCGCATCTCCCGGTCGACCACGACCGCGTACAGCCCCTCCTTGCCTCCGAAGTGCTCGTACACCACCGGCTTGGACACCCCGGCCTTCGCCGCGATCTCCTCCACCGACGTGCCCTCGAACCCCTTCTCGGCGAAGAGCGCGCGACCGATGTCGAGCAGCTGCTCCCGGCGCTCGGCACCCGTCATCCGCACCCGGCGCCCCCGCCGGGGCTTCTGCTCGCCACTGCCGGTGCCGCTGGTCCTGCCGTCGATCGCCACGTCTTCCATCATGCCGCGTCTGCGGACGCGCTCTGGCGGCGGGCTTCGATGCGCTCCTTCGCCGGCCAGCGCACGTCGTACGCCCAGCCCAGCTGCTCGAACCAGCGGATGAGCCGCGCGCTGGAGTCGACCTGGCCGCGCAGCACCCCGTGCCGTGCCGACGTCGGGTCCGCGTGGTGCAGGTTGTGCCAGGACTCGCCGCAGGACAGCACCGCCAGCCACCACACGTTGCCCGAACGGTCCCGCGACTTGAACGGACGCTTGCCCACCGCGTGACAGATCGAGTTGATCGACCACGTCACGTGGTGCAGCAGCGCCACCCGTACCAGCGAGCCCCAGAAGAACGCCGTGAACGCCCCCCACCACGACCACGTCACCAGACCGCCCACCAGGGGCGGGATCACCAGGGACAGGATCGTGAAGGAGAGGAAGTGGCGGGAGATCCCCCGGATCGCCGGGTCCTTGATCAGATCCGGGGCGTACTTGTGCTGCGGCGTCCGTTCCTCGTCGAACATCCAGCCGATGTGCGCCCACCACAGGCCCTTCATCAGCGCCGGGACCGTCTCGCCGAACCGCCACGGCGAATGCGGGTCGCCCTCCGCGTCCGAGAACTTGTGGTGCTTGCGGTGGTCCGCCACCCAGCGCACCAGCGGGCCCTCCACGGCCAGCGACCCCATGATCGCGAGCGCGATCCGCAGCGGCCGCTTCGCCTTGAAGGAACCGTGCGTGAAGTACCGGTGGAAACCGATCGTGATCCCGTGGCAGCCGATGTAGTACATCGCCACCATCAGCCCGAGATCCAGCCAGCTCACCCCCCAGCCCCAGGCCAGCGGCACCGCCGCGAGCAGTGCCACGAAGGGCACCGTGATGAACAACGCCAGGGTGATCTGCTCGATCGAACCCTTGCTGTCCCCGCCGAGCGTCGCGGAGGGCAGTGCCGTGGCGCCGTCCGGCGTCTCGGGCGCCGAGGTCACCTGAGGACTTGTGGTCATGGATGTCCCTGAGAGTGAGGGGGAGGGTGGAGGTGGGGGAACGTGCGGAAAAGTACGGGAATATGAGGCCTGGGCTACGCCTCCGTAACCTACGGCGTCGTAAGTATGGCAGCGACGTGGCGCGCGGCAAGAGGGCACAAGAGGACCCTGACCACTGTCCGGCAGATGGACACCTATCCTGGGGGCGTCGGACAGCGCGGTCCGCAAGCCTCCAGTACCCCTCCAGACGTGCTCAAACACTGCAAGGAGCCGCACCTGTGAGCAGTGCCGACCAGACCCACACCGCCAGCACCGAGCTGCGCGCCGACATCCGCCGACTGGGCGACCTCCTCGGCGAGACCCTCGTCCGCCAGGAGGGCCACGAACTCCTCGACCTCGTCGAGCGGGTCCGTAGCCTCACCCGCGAGAACGGCGAGGCCGCCGCCGAGCTGCTCCGCGGCGTCGAACTGGAGACGGCGGCCAAGCTCGTGCGCGCCTTCTCCACCTACTTCCACCTCGCGAACGTCACCGAGCAGGTCCACCGCGGCCGCGAGATGCGCGAGAAGCGCGCCGCCGAGGGCGGCCTCCTCGCCCGCACCGCCGACATGCTCAAGGACGGTGACCCCGAGCACGTCCGCGAGACGGTCAAGAACCTCAACGTACGGCCCGTCTTCACCGCGCACCCCACCGAAGCCGCCCGCCGCTCCGTCCTCAACAAGCTCCGCCGGATCGCCGCCCTCCTGGAGACCCCGGTCATCGACGCCGACCGGCGCCGCCACGACCTGCGGCTCGCCGAGAACATCGACCTCATCTGGCAGACCGACGAACTCCGGGTCGTCCGCCCCGAGCCCGCCGACGAGGCCCGCAACGCCATCTACTACCTCGACGAACTGCACGCCAACGCCGTCGGCGACGTCCTGGAGGACCTCGCCGCCGAACTGGAGCGCGTCGGCGTCGAACTGCCCTCCGGCACCCGCCCGCTCACCTTCGGCACCTGGATCGGCGGCGACCGCGACGGCAACCCCAACGTCACCCCCCAGGTGACCCGGGACATCCTGATCCTCCAGCACGAGCACGGCATCACCGACGCCCTCGAACTCGTCGACTACCTCCGCGGCCTGCTCTCCAACTCCATCCGCTACACCGGAGCCACCGAGGAACTCCTCGACTCCCTCCAGCGGGACCTGGACCTCCTCCCGGAGATCAGCCCCCGCTACAAGCGCCTCAACGCCGAGGAGCCCTACCGGCTCAAGGCCACCTGCATCCGCCAGAAGCTCGTCAACACCCGCGAGCGCCTCGCCCAGGGCACCCCCCACCAGGACGGCCGCGACTACCTCGGCACCGCCGAGCTCGTCCACGACCTCACCCTCATCCAGACCTCCCTGCGCGAGCACCGCGGCGGCCTCTTCGCCGACGGCCGGATGGACCGCACCATCCGCACCCTGTCGGCCTTCGGCCTCCAGCTCGCCACCATGGACGTCCGCGAGCACGCCGACGCCCACCACCACGCCCTCGGCCAGCTCTTCGACCGCCTCGGCGAGGAGTCCTGGCGGTACGCCGACATGCCGCGCGACTACCGGCAGAAGCTCCTCGCCAAGGAACTGCGCTCGCGCCGCCCGCTCGCGCCCACCCCGGCCCCGCTCGACGCGGCCGGGCAGAAGACCCTCGGCGTCTTCCACACCATCAAGGAAGCCTTCGAGCGCTTCGGCCCCGAGGTCATCGAGTCGTACATCATCTCGATGTGCCAGGGCGCCGACGACGTCTTCGCCGCCGCCGTCCTCGCCCGCGAGGCCGGCCTCATCGACCTGCACGGCGGCTGGGCCAAGATCGGCATCGTGCCGCTCCTGGAGACCACCGACGAGCTCAAGGCCGCCGACGTCATCCTCGACGGCATGCTCGCCGACCCCTCCTACCGGCGCCTCGTCTCGCTCCGCGGCGACGTCCAGGAGGTCATGCTCGGCTACTCGGACTCCTCCAAGTTCGGCGGCATCACGACCTCCCAGTGGGAGATCCACCGCGCCCAGCGGAGGCTGAGGGACGTCGCCCACCGTTACGGGGTCCGGCTGAGGCTGTTCCACGGGCGCGGCGGCACCGTCGGCCGCGGCGGCGGCCCCTCGCACGACGCCATCCTCGCCCAGCCCTGGGGCACCCTGGAGGGCGAGATCAAGGTGACCGAGCAGGGCGAGGTCATCTCCGACAAGTACCTGATCCCGTCCCTGGCCAGGGAGAACCTGGAGCTGACGGTCGCCGCCACCCTCCAGGCCTCCGCCCTCCACACCGCCCCCCGCCAGTCCGACGAGGCCCTCGCCCGCTGGGACGCGGCCATGGACACCGTCTCCGACGCCGCCCACACCGCGTACCGCAGGCTCGTCGAGGACCCGGACCTGCCGACGTACTTCCTCGCCTCGACCCCGGTCGACCAGCTCGCCGACCTGCACCTGGGCTCGCGGCCCTCCCGCCGCCCCGGCTCGGGCGTCTCCCTCGACGGCCTGCGGGCCATCCCGTGGGTGTTCGGCTGGACGCAGTCCCGGCAGATCGTGCCCGGCTGGTTCGGCGTCGGCTCCGGCCTCAAGGCCCTGCGCGAGGCCGGTCTCGACCCGGTCCTCGGCGAGATGTACGAGCAGTGGCACTTCTTCCGCAACTTCCTCTCCAACGTCGAGATGACGCTCGCGAAGACCGACCTGCGGATCGCCCGCCACTACGTCGACACCCTCGTCCCCGACGAGCTCAAGCACGTCTTCGACACCATCGAGGCCGAGCACGCGCTGACCGTCGCCGAGGTCCTCAAGATCACCGGCGGCGAGAAGCTCCTCGACTCCAACCCGGTCCTCCAGCAGACCTTCGCCATCCGCGACGCCTACCTGGACCCGATCTCGTACCTCCAGGTCGCCCTGCTCGACCGCCAGCGCGGCGCCGCCGAGCGCGGCGAGGAGCCGGACCCGCTGCTCGCACGGGCCCTCCTCCTCACCGTCAACGGTGTCGCGGCGGGCCTCCGCAACACCGGCTGACGCCCACCCGCACACATGAAGGTGCCCCCGTGGAGATCCTCCGCGGGGGCACCGTCACGACGCGGTACGTCAGCCCTGCCGGGCGGCCTTGCGACGACGGGTCACCAGGAACGCGCCGGCGCCCGCGAGGGCCACGGCCACGGCGGCGAGAACGCCGACGGGCGCGCTGGAGCCGGTCTCGGCCAGGTCGCCGTCGGTGTTGCCGGTGCCACCCGTGGCGGTCCCGCCGGCGGTGGAGCCGCCCGTGGTCGAGTCACCCGAAGCGGAACCGCCGGTGGTGGAACCGCCGGTGGTCTGCTCGCCCGTGGTGGAACCACCGGAGGTGGAGCCACCCGTGGTGGTCGCACCCGTGGTCTCGCCCGTGGTGGAACCGCCGGTCGCGCCACCCGTGGTGGTGTCGCCGGTGGTCGCGCCCGTGGCACCGCCGTTCGTGGTGTCGCCGGTGGCACCGCCGTTCGTGGTGTCGCCGGTGGCGCCGCCGTTGGTGGTGTCGCCGGTCGCGCCACCGTTGGTGGTGTCGCCCGTGGCGCCGCCGGTCTCGGTGGCCGCGCAGGTGTGCGACAGGTTGAAGAACTTCGCCTCGCCGTCGACCAGGGCGACCGCGGAGGTCAGCTCGGCACCGGCCTCCGACGCCACGTAGGCGTGGTCGTCCTTCGGCGGGCCGAACTCCTTGATCGTGATCGGGTCGCCGTTGTCGAACGTGACCGTCAGCTCGACGAAGTTCACACCCTTGGAGGGGATGATGAAGTGCCAGCCGTCCTTGGTGTCCGGAATGTTCTCCGGGCACTCGCCCTGCTCGTAGTCGGCCGCCTTGATCGGCGTCTCCTGGTGCAGCTGGAGCTCGTACGTCTTCGGGCCCTCGGACGCCGAAGCCAACGGCGCCAGAACCAGAGAACCCGCCATGGCCGCGACAAGTGCGGCAGAGGAAATGAGGGTACGTCGCATGTAGCAGTCGTCCATCTGTGGATGAGGGATGCCGTGGGGGGTGGCAGGAGGGCAGCCTATCCGCCGCCTCAAGTCCCCTTGACCCAGAGGCGGTAACGATCGGGGCCTACCGAAGCGGAACCCTCAGAGCGTCAGGAACGTCGCCACCAACAACGCCCCGCCCGCACCCGCGGCCGACCACGCCACCCTCGGCAGCCGCAGCCCACCGCCGATCAGCGGCGCCGCGAGCAGCAGCGCCCCGCCCAGTGGCAGCCACGCGTGCAGCCCGCCGCCCCACCCCGTCCGGACGCCCTCGTCCGTGCCCGGCTTCACCACCACCGGGATCGTCGCCCCCTGCTCCGCCGCGACCGACCGGGCGACCGTCAGCGTCCGCCGCGTCGACGACGGGTCCTCCGGGACGTAGCGACCGCTGCACGTCTTCTCGGTGCAGCCCGTCACCGTCAGCGTGCCGTGTTCCCGCCCCTTCGCGAGCAGGACGTGCTGGGCCGAGTTCCAGGAGGCCCAGGCGCCCGCGACGAGCAGCAGGAGGGCGACCAGGGCCATGGTGGCGTTACGGACGTGCGTCATGACCCGCGATCGTACAGTCGTACGTTCCCGGGGCCGGGGGCGCTACGAGTTGTACGCCGACTGCGCCCGCTCCAGACCTTCCGCCACCAGGCACTCCACCGAGTCCGCCGCCCGGTCCACGAACCAGTCCAGATCCTTGCGCTCCGCCGACGAGAAGTCCTTCAGGACGAAGTCCGCGACCTGCATCCGGCCCGGCGGACGCCCGATCCCGCACCGCACCCGGTGGTACTCCGCGCCCATCGCCTTCGTCATCGACTTCAGACCGTTGTGCCCGTTGTCACCGCCGCCGATCTTCAGCCGCAGCACCCCGTAGTCGATGTCCAGCTCGTCGTGGACCGCCACCACACGCGCCGTCGGCACCTTGTAGAAGTCCCGCAGCGCCGTCACCGGACCACCCGACAGGTTCATGTACGACATCGGCTTCACGAGGATCACCCGGCGGCTCGAAGGCCCCGGCGGACCCATCCGGCCCTCCACGACCTGCGCCTGCGCCTTCTGCGCCCGCTTGAACGAACCCCGCATCCGGTCGGCGAGCAGATCCACCACCATGAAGCCGATGTTGTGGCGGTTGCCCGCGTACTCCGGCCCCGGGTTGCCGAGGCCGACGATCAGCCAGGGGGCGTTCGCGTCGTCGTCCGTCATGTGAGTCAGATCTCCTCGTATCCGTCCGTACAAGAGAAACGGGGTGACGAGCCGTACGGCCCGTCACCCCGTCACGTCAGGCAGAAGCCTGCCAGGCAGAGCCGGAGGCTCAGGCCTCGGCACCCTCGGTGGCCTCGGCGTCGGCGGCCGGCTCCTCGGCCTGCGCGGCCAGGATCTGGATGACGACGGCGTCGGGGTCGGTCACCAGGGTGGTGCCGGACGGCAGCTCGATGTCCTTGGCGAGGATGGAGTTACCGGCCTCCAGGCCCTCGATGGAGACGGTGACGGAGGTCGGGATGTGCGTGGCCTCGGTCTCGACGGAGATCGTGTTCAGCACGTTCTCGACCAGGAAGCTGCCCGGGGCCAGGTCGCCCTCGGTCTCGACGACGACCTCGACGGTGACCTTCTCGCCACGGCGCACGAGGAGCAGGTCGACGTGGATCAGGAAGCCCTTGATGGCGTCACGCTGGACGGCCTTCGGGATCGCCAGCTCGTTCTTGCCGTCGACGTCCAGGGACAGCAGGACGTTCGGCGTACGCAGCGCGAGCGCCAGGTCGTGGGCCGGGAGGGTCACGTGCGCCGGCTCGGAGCCGTGGCCGTAGACGACGGCGGGAACCTGGCCGTCACGGCGGATGGCGCGCGCGGCGCCCTTGCCGAACTCGGTACGGACGGCAGCGGCGAGCTTGATCTCGGACATGGTGCGCTCCTCGTGGAAAGGTGACGAAAAAAGTGGTCACCCGGCCACGACTGGCGATGGCCTGCTACGAAGAGCGCGTCGATAACGGACCGCCGTGACCCTGTACATCCGTACGGGCACGGCCTCCCTCGCCGAGCAACTACGGCAGTCTACCGGCCGTCCCCCCTACCACCCAATTCGATCACCGAAACACGGCGGAGGGCCGCTCCCCCGAACGGGGAAACGGCCCTCATGTCCACCTGTGCGGAGACTCAGTGCTCCTCGAAGAGGCTCGTCACCGAACCGTCCTCGAACACCTCGCGCACCGCACGCGCGATCGTCGGCGCGATCGACAGCACCGTGATCTTGTCCAGCTCGAGGGCGCCCGGCACCGGCAGCGTGTCCGTGAACACGAACTCGCTGACCTTGGAGTTCTTCAGACGGTCCGCGGCCGGCCCCGACAGGATGCCGTGCGTCGCCGTCACGATGACGTCCTCCGCGCCGTGTGCGAACAGCGCGTCCGCCGCGGCGCAGATCGTGCCACCCGTGTCGACCATGTCGTCCACCAGGACACAGACGCGGCCCTTCACGTCACCGACGACCTCGTGCACGGTCACCTGGTTGGCGACGTCCTTGTCACGACGCTTGTGCACGATCGCGAGGGGAGCGTCCAGACGGTCGCACCAGCGGTCGGCGACCCGCACGCGGCCCGCGTCCGGGGAGACGATCGTCAGCTTCGAGCGGTCGACCTTCGCACCCACGTAGTCCGCGAGCACCGGCAGCGCCGACAGGTGGTCCACCGGGCCGTCGAAGAAGCCCTGGATCTGGTCCGTGTGCAGGTCCACCGTCAGGATGCGGTCCGCGCCGGCCGTCTGCAGCAGGTCCGCGACCAGACGGGCCGAGATCGGCTCGCGGCCACGGTGCTTCTTGTCCTGACGGGCGTAGCCGTACGACGGGATGATCACGGTGATGCTGCGGGCCGAGGCCCGCTTCAGCGCATCGACCATGATCAGCTGCTCCATGATCCACTTGTTGATCGGAGCCGTGTGGCTCTGGATCAGGAAGCAGTCCGCACCGCGGGCCGACTCCTGGAAGCGGACGTAGATCTCACCGTTGGCGAAGTCGAACGCCTTGGTCGGAACGAGACCGACACCCAGCTGGTGTGCGACCTCCTCGGCCAGCTCGGGGTGGGCGCGGCCGGAGAAGAGCATCAGCTTCTTCTCGCCGGTCGTCTTGATCCCGGTCACAGCACTGTCTCCTCAGACGTGTTGTCTGGTCGCGAACCACGAGCTGTCGTGCGCGTGTGCGAGCCAGCCGAATTTGTGTGCACGTATCACGGTACGCCGAGTTCGACGCACCTGTTTCCGGTCAGCTTTCGCCGGCGGAGTCCTCAATCGCTGCCTGAGCGGCCTGCGCGGCAGCGCTGCCGGGCCGCTTCCGGGCCACCCAACCCTCGATATTCCGCTGCTGGCCCCGGGCGACGGCGAGCGAACCGGCCGGCACGTCCTTCGTGATCACGGAGCCCGCGGCGGTGTAGGCGCCGTCCCCGATCGTGATGGGAGCCACAAACATGTTGTCCGAGCCGGTACGGCAGTGTGAGCCGATCGTGGTGTGGTGCTTCGTCTCGCCGTCGTAGTTCACGAAGACGCTCGCCGCACCGATGTTCGAGTACTCGCCGATCGTCGCGTCGCCCACGTACGACAGGTGGGGGACCTTCGTGCCCTCGCCGACCGTCGCGTTCTTCATCTCGACGTACGTGCCGGCCTTGGCCTTCCTGCCGAGGTTCGTCCCCGGACGCAGGTACGCGAACGGGCCCACGGAGGCGCTCTCGCCGATCACGGCGGAGTCGGCGACGGTGTTGTCCACGCGCGCGCCCTTGCCGACGGTGGTGTCCTTGAGGCGCGTGTTCGGCCCGACCTCGGCGTCCTCGCCGATGTGCGTGGCGCCGAGCAGCTGCGTACCGGGCAGGATCACCGCGTCCGGCTCGAAGGTGACGGTCACGTCCACGAACACCGACGCCGGGTCGACGACCGTCACGCCCGCGAGCATCGCCCGCTCGATCAGCCGCTGGTTCAGCAGGGCACGGGCCTCCGCGAGCTGCACCCGGTTGTTGATCCCGAGGATCTCGCGGTGATCGGCCGCGACCGAGGCGCCGACCCGGTGACCCGCCTCACGCAGGATCGACAGCACGTCGGTGAGGTACTCCTCGCCCTGGCTGTTGTCCGTCCGCACCTTGCCGAGCGCGTCCGCGAGCAGCCGCCCGTCGAACGCGAACACCCCGGAGTTGATCTCCCGGATCGCGCGCTGCTCGGCGGAGGCGTCCTTGTGCTCGACGATCTCCGTCACGGCGCCGGTCCCGGCGTCCCGCACGATCCGCCCGTAACCGGTGGAGTCCGGCACCTCGGCGCTCAGCACGGTGACGGCGTTGCCGTCGGCCGCGTGGGTGTCCGCCAGGGCCCGCAGGGTCTCCCCGGACAGCAGCGGAGTGTCACCACAGACCACGACCACGGTCCCGTCGGGCGCCTGCCCGAGCTCCTCCAGGGCCATCCGCACCGCGTGCCCGGTGCCGTTCTGCTCCTCCTGGACGGCGGTGCGGGTCCCGGCGTACTGCTCCTCCAGGTGCCCCTTCACCTGCTCACGGGCGTGCCCGACGACCACGACGAGGTGCTCGGGCTCCAACTCCCGGGCGGCGGACACGACATGTCCGACGAGCGACCGTCCGGCGATCTCGTGCAGGACCTTGGGGGTCTTCGACTTCATGCGGGTGCCCTCACCCGCTGCGAGGACGACGACGGCTGCCGGGCGATTGGCGCTCACGGGAATGCCCTTCGGCTTTGGGTGGTGGACGCACGAAGGATACCGGGGGGAAGGGCGGCGGACATGAGTGCGGGTCCTGACCGTGGTGGTCAGGACCCGAACGAAGAAGCTCCCCCGCCAGGACTCGAACCCGGACATAAGGCACCAAAAGCCTCAGTGCTGCCAATTACACCACAGGGGATGGCGTAACCCACCGAAACGGACAATATGTCAGACCGTTGGCGTGGTGGCCTCCACTATGCCGTACCGGGCCCCCTCGACGCGACGGTACGAGCCGCGGCCGGCGGCCACCCGGACGATCGGCACGTCGACCGGTCGGCCGTTCTCCGGCGCGCCTCGCCCGTAGGGTGGGCGGCATGACCGTAACGGGGGCAGACCGGGACGCCGGGGGCGTCCGGAGTTGGTTGTGGTGGGGGAGACGGCGGAGTGCCGTTCTCGATGTGGGGCTCGGGCTCGTGTCCGCGCTGGAGTGCGCGGTCGAGGGCGTCGGGTTCGCCGAGCAGGCCTCGCTGCCCGTGCCCGCGGGGGTGCTGTTCGGGCTGGTCGTCGGGTCCGTCCTCGTCGTGCGGCGGCGGTGGCCCATCGGGGTCGTGCTCGTGTCGATCGCCGTGGCGCCCGCCGAGATGGGCTTCCTCATGGGGATCGTCGGGCTGTACACGCTCGCCGCCTCCGAGGTGCCCCGGCGGATCACCGCCGTACTCGCCGGGATGTCGACGGTCGCCGTGTTCGTCGTGACCATGGTGCGACTGCGACAGGACATCGCCCGGGCCGCCGGTCCGCAGGAGATCGACCCGAGCGGCTGGTACGTGCCGGTCGTCTCGCTCTTCGTGACCCTCGGCCTGAACGCGCCGCCGCTGCTCTTCGGCCTCTACATAGGGGCGCGTCGCCGGCTGATGGAGAGCCTGCGGGAGCGGGCGGACAGCCTGGAGCAGGAACTGTCCCTGCTCGCCGACCGGGCGGAGCAGCGGGCGCAGTGGGCGCGGCAGGAGGAGCGGACGCGGATCGCGCGGGAGATGCACGACGTGGTGGCGCACCGGGTGTCGCTGATGGTGGTGCACGCGGCGGCGTTGCAGGCGGTGGCGTTGAAGGATCCGCAGAAGGCGGTGAAGAACGCGGCCCTCGTCGGGGACATGGGACGGCAGGCGCTCACCGAGCTGCGGGAGATGCTGGGGGTGCTGCGGGAAGGGGCCGTTCCGGTGGCTCCGGCCGTGGTGCCGCTGGCCGCCGTCGGGCGGGCCGCCGCCGCCGCCGCCGAGGCCGCCGCCGAGGACGGGCCGTGCCTGGACGCCCTGGAGGCGTTGTGCGAGCAGTCGCGGCTGGCGGGGGCGGTGGTGGAGCTCGTGGTGTCGGGGGAGGTGCGGGCGTATCCGCCGGAGGTGGAACGGACGGCGTACCGGGTGGTGCAGGAGGCGCTGACGAACGTCCACAAGCACGCGGCGGGCGCGAAGGTCGTGGTCAGGCTCGCGCACCGGGAGGGCGAGGTCGCGATGCAGGTGGAGAACGGCCCGTGTCCTTCGGACGCGGGCGTGGCGGACGTACGGCTGCCGAGCGGGGGGAACGGTCTGGTGGGGATGCGGGAACGGGTCTCGCGGCTCGGGGGCGTGTTCGTCTCCGGGGGGACCGACGCCGGCGGGTTCAAGGTGTCGGCGGTGCTGCCCGCGGAGGCCGAGGGGGCTTGAGGCGGGTCCGGCGGACCAGGGCCTAGCCGGCGGTGAGACGGGTCGGCTGGGCCCCCGTGACGAGGGTCGAGAGGGCCGCGTCGATGTCCTTGCCGAGGTACCAGTCGCCGGCGTGGTCGAGGCTGTAGACGCGGCCCTCGGCGTCCATGGCGAGGACGGCCTGGTGGTCGCCCTCCTCGCCGAGGGGCGCGAGTTCCGTGTCCAGGGCGCGGCCGAGGTCGGCGAGGGTGCGGGAGAGGTGGAGTCCGGCGAGCGGGTCGAAGCGGACGGCGGCGGGCGCTATCTGCCGGCCGTGGCCGGGCGCGGTGATCCGCAGGCCGCCGAATTCGGCCCAGGCCTCGACGGCGGCGGGGAAGACGCTGTGCCGGTGGCCGGCGGGTGAGACGTGGGCGCGCAGGGCGTCGGCCCATTCCTCGGCGAGCTTGATGTCCCAGCGGCCGGGCTGCCAGCCGGCTTCGCGGAGGGCGGCGTCGACGTTCACGGGGAAGCGGGTGGTGCTGAGGTGGTCGGGCATGGGTGTGCGGTCAGCCGTTCTCGACAGGCGTGGTGGGGTCGACGGCGCGGACGCCGAAGTGGGCGAGCATCGCCGTACAGGAGCGGCAGGGTGCGGCGTAGCTGCCGTGGAGCGGATCGCCGTCCTCGCGGATGCGGCGCGCGGTGATCTTGGCGTGTTTGAGCGAGCGCCGCGCCTCGCTGTGGGTCAGGGGCTTGCGCTGCGCGCGCTTGGAACGGCCCGTCTCGGCGGCCGTGAGGTGCCGGGAGAGCAGGATCGCTTCCGGACAGCGTCCGGTGAAGCGTTCCCGCTGGCCGCTGGTGAGGGTGTCCAGGAAGTCCTGGACGAGGGCGTGCAGAGCGGGCGGGCGGTCGCCGCGGCCCGCGGTGCACGTGAGGGTCTCTCCGCGCACGGAGAGGGCGGCCCCGACGGTGGGGAGGATGCCGTCGCGGCGGTGAAGCAGTAAGGGCGCGCGGGTGGCTTCCGCGCTGCTGCTCCAGTTGAGGCGTGGGTCACCCTGTGTGGGTGTCGGTGCTGCGTGCATGGTGCTGGTCTTCCCCTCCTGCAATCCCCCGAGTTGCGGGGACAGCCTGCCAAATAGGGAGCCATATGGGGAAGCTGGGGCGGCGGAACGTGGCTTCGGTGTGTCGGAATCATGGTGCGACTGTCATGGCGTCGTGACACTTCGTGACCGTCGGATCGGGCCGGTTCGGGCTCTTGTGGCAGCGCATAGGCTGTGCGGCATCAGTCAGGAGCAGCCAGCGGCTGCGCGTAGTAGCAGTCAGCGACGCCAGTGCAGGGGGCAACCGCCATGACGACAGGTCGGCTCGGGCAGGACACCGCGCCACCGAACGCGGCCTATGCCGGGCAGGTCGTGCACTTCCCGGACCCGGTCCGTGCCTCCCGTCACCCGAGAGGGGTACGGGTGGACGAGTTCGGCCATCCGGATTTCTCGCCGTACGCGCGTGCGGCGGCGGAGATCGCGGACCCGCCGGAGGGTTTCGGTGTCGACGAGCTGCGGCTGACGGACTACGTGTCGGCGAACGCGGCGATGGCGGCGACCGGTCATGAGCTGTGGGACACGATCCCGGCGGTGGCGACGCCGCACGGCTGGACGTGGCACCACGTGGCGCGCGGTCGCCGGATGGAACTGGTCCCGGTCGAGGTGAAGGCCCTGCTTCGCCATCACGGCGGGGTGGCGACGGCCGCCGTGGACCACTCGAAGCGGGGTACGCGGCCGCTGCAGGAGACCCGGCCGGTGCACTTCGGGCTGCCGAAGGGCCTGGTGTCGGTGTCGGAGCAGCAGCTCCAGGGGGTCGAGGAGGACCTGGGCTACCGGCTGCCGGGCGCGTACCGCTCGTTCCTGAAGGCGGCGGGCGGCTGCGCCCCGGTGGGTACGGCGCTCGACGCGGAGCTGGGTCTCCTCGTGGACCAGCCGTTCTTCACGGTGCGCGAGGAGGCGGGCGTCAACGACCTCGTCTACGTCAACAAGTGTCTTCGCGACCACCTGACCAAGGACTACCTGGGCGTCGCTTTCGTCCAGGGCGGTCTGATCGCGCTGAAGGTCCGGGGCGAGGCGGTCGGGTCGGTGTGGTTCTGCGCGTACGACGACGCCCGGGACTCCGGCGAGGTGGCGGCCGGGTGGACGGTGGCCGAGCGGGTGGAGCGACTGCTGCTGCCCTGCGGTGCGGACTTCGACGCGTTTCTGCAGCGGCTCGCGGGCAATCCCCCGGAGCTGGAGACGGTGGCGAACCTGATGGTGGACGGTGGCTTCGCGCGTGCGGTGCCCGTGGTCCCGGTGGGGGAGTGAGTGGGCTGTGGTGACCTTCGCGCAGGCGCAGGAGCGCGCCGAGGAGTGGATCAACGGCGACCTGCCGTCGTATCAGCACCGTGAGGTGCGGGTGCGGGAGTTCGAGCTGGGGTTCGTGCTGTGGGCGGAGGACCGCGAGGGCGGCCCGACGTCGGACGGCGGGCGCCAGCGGCTCGTGATCGCCCGGGACAGCGGCGAGGCGACGTTGTGGCCGGGGCTGCCGGTGGGCGAGGTGATCCGGCGGTACGAGGAGGAGTACGGGGCGGCGGAGGACGTTCCGGCGCAGGCGGCCGTTCCGGCGGCCCGGATCGATCTGAACCAGACGTCGTTCCTGTTGAGTCCGCCGGAGTGGTTGCAGGACGCGGCGGACAGGATCGGTCTGCCGAAGCAGCCGAACGCGTCGCAGGAGAGCGGAAGTTCGGTGGCGCCGGTGGAGGACGCGTCGGACCCGGTGGGCGCGGTGACGGGTCCTTCGGCGTCGGTGGCTTCGTCGGTCTCGTCGTCGGGGGGCTTCCTTTCGCCGGCTGCGGCTGAGGCCGGGGCTGGGGCTGTGCCGGCTTCCGTGGACGGTGGCGCCGGTGCTCCGGGTGCTTCTGGTGGCTCGGGTGCCGTCGCGTACGAGCCGACGGCGATGGACGGTGTTCCGGCGGAGACGCCCGCGGCTCCGGCGGCCGCCGCGCCGGTCGTGCCTCCGGCCGCGCCCGCGCCTGTTCCCGTATCGGCGCCCATGCCCGCGTCCGCGCCCGCTTCGCCGCCCGCGTCCGTGGGTGGTCCGTGGGTCGACGCCAACGCGAGTTCCGGTGGTGCGGACGGCGCGGTGCCGTTGCCCGCGACCGTCTTCGCGCCGGCGTTGTCGGGGACGGACGACGAGGACGCCCCGCCTCCGCAGGTGGGTGCCGACGCGCCGACCGCCCTGATGCAGGGGGGCAGCGCGCTGCCCCCGACCGCCGTGGCGCCCCGGCTCGACCCGGCCGCGCCGAGGCCGGGAGGCGCTCCGGCGACCCCGCCCGCACCGCCCGCTCCTTCCGCGCCCGTGCCTCCGCAGGCCGGTCCGCCCGGTCCCGGCGGCCCTGGAGTGCCGCCGCCTCCCGCACCGGCGCCCGTGAGGCCGGGTGCCGGGGACATCGCGGACGCCGCGACCAGCAAGGCCGCTCTGCCGCCGAAGAGCGGGCGCGGTCCTGCGATGCCGCCTCCGCCGCCGGGAGCCCCGGGAGTGCCGGGCCTTCCCGGTGCGCCGGGTACACCGGGAGCCTCGTCGGGCGCCGGCGCGTACATCCCCACACAGCTGGTGTCGCAGCTCGGGCCCGAGGGGCCCCAGCCGCCCGCGCCGCCCGGCCCGCCGCCCGCTCCGGCGCCGCCCGGCCCGCCGACGCCGCCGCAGCCCGTGCACCACGCCGCGACGATGCTGGCGCACCCGAGCCAGGGTGGTCAGGGCGCGCCTCCGCCGCCCCCGCCGCCGCCGGGCGCGCCCGGTGCGCCCGCGGGCGGCATCGCGCACGCCGCGACGATGCTGGCGCACCCGGGCCCGGGTGGTCCGTCGGCGCCGCAGCCTCCGGGCCCGCCGGCTCCACCGCCGCCGGTGCACGGCGGGCACACGCCACCGCCGGTGCACGGGGGGCACGGCGGACACACGCCGCCGCCCGCGCCCGTGCCCCCGGCGTACGGCTATCCGCAGCAGCCGATGGGTCAGCCGACGGTCGGTCCCGGGTACCAGGCGGTGCTGCGCTATCGCGCGCCGGACGGTTCCGAGGCGCAGATCATCCGGCGTTCGGCGCCGGGCACCCCGCATCCGGAGTGGCAGATCCTGCACGAGCTGCGCGCGATGAACGTGCCGCCGCAGCAGGTCCTCGAACTGCACACCGAGCTGGAGTCCTGCGAGCTGCCGGGTGGTTACTGCGCGCGGATGATCCGGGAGACGTGGCCGCAGGCGCGGATCACCAGCATCGCCCCGTACGGTCGCGATCACGCGGGACGACAGCAGGGCATGCGGCAACTCCTGACGCACCAGGGCGAGTTGCACCAGGTGGCGGACGGCCCGGCGCGGCCCGCGCCGGTACGGGCGCCGCTGCCGCAGGTGCAGCCGGCGCCACCGGTTCCGCCGGAGGCGATCGCGCAGGAGCTGGCCGGGGCGTTCGGTCCCGGCGTGCTCCGCTTCGACCAGCGCGCGGTGTCCCGTCAGGGGGTGCCGGAGGTCGTGGCGCGCACGCTGGTGTGGGCGGGTCTGCCGGCGGACTTCGGGCCGTTCTTCTGGGCGCAGCCGGCGGTACCGGTGGTGCCGACGCTGGCCGAGCTGGCGGCGCAGCGACAGGTTCCGGCCGCGCCGGACGCGAGCTCGTACCTGGTGCTCGGGTCGGACTTCGGCCGGGCGCTGTGCGTCCAGTACGGGACCGCGCACATCGTGGCGGTGCCGGTGGAGGCCGGTCCCGGCGGGCAGCCGGTGCCGCCGCAGTTCGTGAACACCGGGCTGCCGGAGTTCACCCGCTCGATGGCGCTGCTCGGCCGGATGTGGCGGCTGAGGTTCGGGCTGAACCCGGAGCAGGCGGGGCGCTGGACGGTCGACTTCCAGGCGCAGTTGGCGATCCTCGACCCGGCGGCGCTCTCGTCGCCGGAGAACTGGTGGTCGGTGCTCCTCGAGCAGATGTGGGACGGCCTGCTGTAAGGGGTACTGAACGGGATGTGACGAAGGGCGCTCGACGTGCGTGCACGTTGGGTGCCTTTTGTCCGTTCTGATGGAGCATCCTGGACGTTCGGGTCGTAGGGAAGGTGTGTCAGGGATGAGTTTCGCTGTCGGACGGGGGCGCGGTTACCGCCCCGAGCAGGTCGACCGCTACCTGGCAGCGCTCGCCGAGGACCGTGACAGAGCCTGGGAGCGGGCCGCGCGGCTCACGGTCCTGGAGAAGGAGATGGAGGCCGAGGCCGCCCGGCTCCGCGAGGCCGTCGAGGCGCTCGCGCCGCAGCGGTACGAGTCGCTGAGCGACCGGGCGCGCAAGATCCTGGAGCTCGCCGAACTGGAGGACGAGACGCTCGTACGGGAGGCCGAGGCCGAGGCGCAGTCCCTCGCGGAAGCGGCGGAGACGGCGGCCCGGGAGGCGGCGGAGGCGGCGCGGACGTACGCGGAGGGCGTCCGGGCGGCGGCCGAAGCGGCGGCCCGCGCGACCCTGGAGACGGCGCGGGCGCGGGCCGGGGAACTGACGGCGGAGGCGAACCGCGAGGCGGAGGAGCTGACGGCGGCGGCGCGGGAGGTCTTCGAGGAGACCGAACGGCGCGCGGCGGAGCTCCTGGCGGAACAGAACGCCGAGCAGAAGACCGTACGGGAGGAGGCCGAGCGCGCGGAGGAGGCCAGGGCGGCCGACCTGGAAGCCCGCCTCCAGGAACTGTTCGCCCGCACGGAGGGCCGCCTCGCCGACGCCCAGAAGGCCCTGGCGAAGACGGAGGAGGAGGCCCGGCACGGCCAGGAGGACGCGGAGGCACGGGCGGCCGAGCTCCTCGCCGGGGCGCGCCTGAAGGCGGAACGGGTCGAGCGCGAGACGGAACGGGTGCTGCGGGAGCACGAGGAGGCGCGGGACGAGATCCACGCGCACATGGAGCACATCCGCCACTCGCTGGCGGCGCTGACGGGGAGGGTGGCGGGGCCGTCGGAGCCCTCGGAGCCGGAGCCTGGTTCCGGGCCGGGCCCGGGCTCGGAGTAGGCGGCCGGCCGGGAGCCGGTGTCGAAGCCGGGCCCGGATCCGGGCCCGGCCTCCGAGCAGGCCGCCGGTCAGGTCGCGGGGGGAAGGTGGCGCGCTGCCGCGAGTTCGGCCATCGTCCGAAGTCTCGCGAAGTAGGCGGCGCAGTACTCCGAGCTGATCAGGGGCACGGCCTTGTCGAGGTCGGCGATACACGCCCAGAGGAGGGCAACGCCGTTGTCGTCGAGCCCGCCGTCCAGCTCTCCCTGGACGAGACCGGCGACGTCGGCATCCAGGAGGATCAGCTCCACGCCCTCGATGTCGATGCCGCGGAAGCTGTCGGGGTACAGGGCGCGCCGGTGTTCCTCCGACAGCCGGGCGAGCTGGTCCTCAGGCTGTGCTCCGCTCATGTCGACGGCTGCCACGTCTGCCGCAGGTGGTGGACGAAGGAGCAGGGAAACAGCGTCGAAGACGGCACGCACCATGGCGATGGCCCCGGCCGGGTTGAGGTCGGCACTGGTCACGGTGCCCTGTGCGAGTCGGTCGCGCAGCAGTCGGCCGCGGTCGAGTTCGGCGGCGGGTCCGGCCGCGATGAGCCCTGCCTCGGCGGCCCGCTCGATGAGGTCCTGGAGCGGTTCGTTCGTGCCCAGGCGCTCGGCGAGGACGTGCTCCAGGGCGAACAGGGAATGCGTGACGGCGACGGTGGCGAACTCGTACCGGTAGTACGAGTGCCGGATGAGCTCGCGGGACGTTTCCAGCGTGCTCATGACGTACATCGACGCGTCGCCGGGCAGAACGAGGTCGGCGACCAGGGCGTGCATGCCCGCGTAGTCGAGAACGTCGCCGCGGACGCGCGGGTCCGGTACCGGCAGAGAGGGCGAGCCGGGCGACGGCGGCAGGATGTTCACCGGCGCAGTCTTGTCGTCCGAAGGCTGCCGGTGCCACCGGATTTGCTCGGGGCGGTTCGCGACCCGCCGTCGGTGGCGGACCGCGGCGGAAATTCCCGTGTCGGCGAGGAGCACCGAACCTAGGCTCACCGCCATGCGGATGACACTGACGGCCGTGCACCTGGACTGCTCCGACCCGCTGGCGCTGGCCGGCTTCTACGCGAAGGCCACCGGCCTGGACCTGCACGAACGCTCGGACGACGCCTTCGCGGGCCTCGTCGGCGAGGACGGCCCGGTGATCGGTTTCCAGCGGGTCGAGGGCCACCGCCCGCCGACCTGGCCGGACGGCGAGGTCCCGCAGCAGTTCCACCTGGACTTCGTCGTCGACGACCTGGACGAGGCCGTGGCCCGGCTCGTGGAGTGGGGCGCGACCGTACCCGCGTTCCAGCCCCGTCCCGACCTGTGGCGGGTCGTCCTGGACCCGGCGGGGCACCCGTTCTGCGTCTCGCCCCGGAAGCGTCCGGAGGCGTAGCGGAAGCCGATGGAAACCGGTTGCCGGGCATCCGATAACCTCCCGTTTCCCAGGGGAGGGAACACCTACTTGAATCACGCACGTACACGCGGCCGCCGTCTCGCGGCCGCCGCCGTCACCATCGTCCTCGCCGCCACGGGCGGCACGCTCACCGCGCTCCCGGCCACGGCGGCCGTGCCGGGGGCCGTACAGCAGGACCAGCAGCAGACCACCGTGCCGTTCCCGCGCAACGCGGACGTCGTCGGCGCGGGACCCAGCGGCTTCCTGTCGAAGACACGCACCAGCACGCCCGAGTTCCGCTGGACCTGGTACGCGGACGGCTCGTCGATCGTGCTGCCCGGTGCCACCACCGCCGCCGCCGGCGGTTCGGACCTCGTCGTCACTGTCGACCGGTCCGCCCCCGTCGCCGGCCGGGTGGTGCGGGTCTACGACCTGTCGACGCACGCCGGCGGCGCCGTGGCCCCGCAGGAGGTGGACCTCGACGCGCTTGGCGAGGGCTACTTCTTCAATGGCCTGGCCGGCAACACCCTGCTCCTCGGGCGGTACGAGGACGGCGGCCCCGTGGAGCAGTACGCCGTCACGCTCGACGGCGGCATCCCGAAGCCCAGACGGCTGATCCCGACGCCCGAGGTCGAGTGCTACGAGGGCGGGGAGGTCTGGACCGACACCGACTCCGCGCTCTACGACTGCGTGATCGGCCCAGCGCGTATGTCCGCCAAGATCTCCGTCGACCTCGCCACGGGATCATCGGCCTGGCACCTTCAGGACGAGGACCAGTGGGCTTACGACGGTGCCATATCCGCGACCCACGTGGCCTGGCGCGAGGCGCGGCTGGGAGACGACGGGATCGTCGCCCTCAAGCGCGGCGGCGGAGCCACGCGTCAGTGGTTCCCGGACACCGAAGCCAGTGTGACGGACCCGCTGTACCTGGTCGGCGGCTGGATGGCGTACGGCCAGAAGGCCCA
The DNA here is from genome assembly GCF_042716635.1 of Streptomyces sp. NPDC058664. Classification (NCBI taxonomy): domain Bacteria; kingdom Bacillati; phylum Actinomycetota; class Actinomycetes; order Kitasatosporales; family Streptomycetaceae; genus Streptomyces; species Streptomyces sp. NPDC058664. The sequence continues at coordinate 141,658 of NZ_JBHXRW010000004.1, forward strand.
CATCGACAGCTCCGCCTCCGGCGGCGTGGCCCCCGCCACGGTACGGCCGTTCACCCTCCGGTCGATCGGGACCGGGGAGAAGTCCGTCGCCCTCACCGCGTTCTCCTCGGCCGCCGCCGGCCCCGGCGGCTCGCTCCTGGTGCGCGGCGGCACCCCCGAGCAGGGGGAGGGCCTCTACCGGTTCTCGCCCCGCGCCGACGGCGGCCGGCCGGACGTGGAACTGGTCGCTTCCACGGGGCAGCCGACCGTCCTGACCCTCACCACCGGCTCCACCGCCCCGAAGACGCTCTCCGGCGACCAGCTCGCGGGCGGGGTCGACTTCAGCTGGGACCTGTCCCGGGGGGACACGTACGTACGGGTCAGCCTGAAGCACGTCCGCAGTGGGAAGTCGTTGGTGCGGGAGTGGCCCGCCGGCGACGTGGCCCCGCGTCGGATCGACTGGCACTGGGACGGCAAGGACCCGGAGCGCCTGGACACAGTGCTGAGCCCGGCCCGTGCGGGCGAGTACGAGTGGGAGATCACGGCCACGCCGGACGAAGGCATCGGAGCCCCGCAGAAGCGCTCCGGCCGGTTCACCGTGACCCGGCCCCCCGCGCCCCACGACTTCGACGGCGACGGCACCGCCGATCTCCTGACCCGGGAGGTCAACGGCGACCTGTGGGCGTTCGGGACCCAGCCCGTCGCGGTGGGCGGTTCCATCAAGTCCGTGGGCGGGACACGGGTCGGCGGCGGCTGGCAGGTCTATGACCGGCTGGAGACCGCCGGGAACATCGCGGGCACGACCGCGCCCGACGTCCTCGCGCGGGACAGCTCCGGCGTCCTCTGGCTCTATCAGGGCACCGGCGACCGGGACAAGCCGCTCTCCGGCCGCACGCGGATCGGTGGCGGCTGGCAGGCCTACGACCGGATCGCGGCCGGCAGCGACGTCACCGGCGACGGCCGTCCCGATGTCGTCGCCACTGACAAGTCCGGCGTCCTGTGGCTCTCCCCGGGCACGGGGAACGCCACGACCCCCTTCTCCACCCGCAAGCGGATCGGCGGCGGATGGGGCGTCTACAACGAGGTCGCCGCCGTCGGCAACCTTGCCGGGGGCCCCGCCGGTGACCTCCTCGCCCGAGACCGGTCCGGTGTCCTCTGGCTGTACCTCGGGAAGGGCGACGGCACCTTCGCCGCCCGTACCCGGGTCGGTTCCGGCTGGGGCGGCTTCACGGACCTCGTCGGCGTCGGTGACGCCAACGGCGACGGGTACGCCGACCTGATCGCCTCGGCCGCCGGCGCCACCTTCTACGCCGGTACGGGCAACTGGAAGGCCCCCCTCAAGGGCGGTGTGAAGACCGACGTCACGAGCGGGGTCCGGTACAACACGGCCTTCTAGGTTCGACGAGCAGCAACCCCCGCCCCCCGTCCGGCGCTTCCGGACGGGGGGCGGGGCGTTTCCCGGGCCGGGGCGGTACCGCTCGGCCCGGGTGCCGTTCGCCTCGACCCGCGCGACGGGCCGGTGCCGACAGTCCGTGGATCCCGCTTGACCCTCACGTCGCGTGAGGCCGGAGGGTGGGGCCCATGAGCGACTACTACAACGCGTTCGAGACGAGCCCCGTACCCGCCCCCGGCCCCGACGCCGTGCCGCCGGAACTGTTCCGCGGCATCTACGGCATGCCCGCCTTCGTGACGATCCCCACGAGCGATCTGGCGGCGTCGGTGGACTTCTGGGTGCGCGGGCTCGGGTTCTTCGAGCTGTTCGGCATCCCCGGCAGGCTCGTGCATCTGCGCCGGTGGGCGTTCCAGGACGTGCTTCTCGTCTCGGAGGGGAGCGTTCCGGAGCAGGCGCCGACGATGAGCGTCAGTTTCGCCTGTGTGCTCAGCCAGGTCGACTCCCTCGTCGAGGCCTGTCGCGCGCTCCGCCCGGACTCGGTCGACGGTCCACGGGACACGCCCTGGAACACCCGCGACGTGGAGGTGATCACCCCCGAGAACGCGCGGGTCGTCCTCACCGCGGCGAAGCCCTTCGACCCGGCGAGCCAGGAGGCGCGGAACCTCGCGGCCATCGGGATCACCCCGCCGGACACCGCGCTCGAGGACAATGGGGAGCATGCCTGATGTCACCGACGCCGACGGCCTGACCGTCGGCGAGGTCTCGGCGCGGCTGGGCGTGACCGTCCGCGCGCTGCACCACTGGGACGAGATCGGTCTCGCGTGCCCGTCGCTGCGCACGGCTGCCGGATACCGGCTCTACACCGCCGGCGATCTGGAACGCCTGCACCGCGTCGTCGTCTACCGCGAGATCGGTCTCGGCCTGGACAGGATCCGGGTGGTCCTGGACGACTCGACCGTGGACGTGCCCGGCGCGCTGCGCGCGCAGCGCGCCCAGGTCGCTGAACGGATCGACCGCCTCCAGCAGCTCGACGCGGGCCTTGACCGGATGATCGCCGCCCACGAGCGCGGCCTGCTGCTGACCGCCGAGCAGCAGGCCGCGATCTTCGGCCCCCACTGGGACCCGGACGGCCCCGCCCAGGCCCGTCAGCGCTACGGAGACACGGCGCAGTGGCGGCAGTACGCCGAGCGCTCGGCCTCTCGCGGCCCGGAGGAGTGGCAGGCCGTCGCCGACGCCGTGTCCGGCCTCGACCGCGCGCTCGGGGAGGCGATGGACGCCGGCGTCGCACCGGGCAGCGCGGAGGCGGGCCGGCTCGTCGACCGGCACCGCGAGGTCTTCGCCTCCTACTTCCCCCTCACCAGGCAGATGCAGGTCTGCCTCGGCCGCATGTACGAGGCCGACGCGGGATTCGCCGCCCACTACGACGGCATCCGCCCTGGTCTCGCCGCGTGGCTCCGTCACCTCATCGACGCCGACGCACGCGCGCACGGCATCGACCCCGACACCGCGACCTGGCAGTAGGGCGAGGGCCCGGACGCCCGTATCCCCGCGCGCCTCAGCCGAGCGCGCACTCCGCCCACACCGTCTTCCCCGGCGCCCCGAGCCTCGGGCACCAGCCCCAGCGGTCGGCGAGCGACGCGGCGAGCAGCGACCCCCGGCCCCCGTGCGCCAGTTCCGGACGGAGGCCGGTGATCCTTCCCGGCCGGGGCGGTACGCGTTCGGCCCGGGTGTCGCTCACCTCGACCCGCGCGACGGGCCGGGGCCCGTCCGTGACCCGCAGCAGCAGGCGGAAGTCCCGGCCGGGCACGTGCCCGTGCCGCACCGCGTTCGCCGCCGGCTCGGCGGCGACCAGGACGACGCTCTCGTGCGGCCCCGTCCCGTACGGCACACCCCACTCGTCGAGTCGCACGGCGACAAGGCGGCGCGCGAGCCGGGCGCCCCGGGGCGTCGACGTGAACCGCAGGGTGAAGACCCGGTCGCCCAAGTACGTGGGGGAGCCCTGCCCGTCCGAGCCGGACGGGCAGGGCTCTCACGTCACGAGGCTGCCAGCAGTGGGCCGAGGGCGGCGGCCCACTGCGGGTGGAGCGCGACCTTCTCCTCGTGCAGGGCCAGGATGTCCCGGGCCAGGGTGGGCGTCATGTCGTCGGACAGGTCCGGACCGATGGCGATCCTGGCCAGATGGGGAATGATCTGCGGGTCGCCGGCCAGGTGGACCGGATCGTGCATGTACCGCCGCAGAGCCGGCAGGTCGGCGATGCCGACGGAGCAGGCATGGGTGAAGCCGTCGGAGTCGTCAAGCAGTTGACCCACCGTCGAGAACGAAACCGACTCGACGGAGGCCGTTCGTCGTATCACCGCGAGCACGTGCTCGCGCTCCTCCTCGGTCGCGGTCTCCTTGAACGCGAAACGCAGCATGTGAACGATCACGCCTGTGTCACCCTTCCAGACATACTGAACCCGCTGGTCCAAATTTCTGTTCTGATTGGTTCAGTAAGTACACTGAACCCATGGGTTCAGAAGTGTCAACCGAGGGCGGCCGTAAGGCGCGTGGGCTGATCGAGCGGCGGCAGGCCATCCTGGACGGCGCGTTCACGGTGTTCGCGCGGCGCGGCTACGCCCAGGCGTGCGTGAAGGAGATCGCGCAAGAGGCGGGCGTGGCCAAGCCGACCGTCTACAGCCATCTGAACGACAAGGAGAGCCTCTACCGCGAGGCCGTCGAGGCCGCCGCTGACCGGATCGGCGCGCGCGGCCTCGCTGTCGTCGAGCAGCTGCGTGAAACCGCCACCGACGCCGACCCGCGCGCCGCGCTCACGGCCGTGGCCCGCGGCCTGCTGAAGGAGTTCGGCGGCGAAGACGCCACCGCCGTAAGGCGGCTGGCCTGTGCGCAGACGGCGCAGTTCCCCGACCTGGTGGCGAGCGTACGCGGGCGCACAGCCCTGCGGGTGCGTTCCGCCCTCGCTGACCGTCTGGCTCGCATGGCCCTCGACGGCCGCCTGGGCGGATGCGACCCGGAGCTCGCCGCCGAGCACTTCCTCTCCCTGGTCACCGGCTCGCTGGAGTACCGCTCCGACGCCGCCCCGGAGACCGTCGCGGTCCCTGCCGTGGACGTCTTTCTGCGCGCTTACGGAAACTGATCCGCTCATCACTGCCAACGGATCGCGGCGGCCTGCGTCTCCACGCCTCCGTACAGGTCTGCAGGCAGGGGGTATGTCAGAGGGGTATGTCAGAGTCTGCGCATGCTCGAGGTCGTGGTGAAGGCGGAGAACTGGGAGCGGCACATCCGTGTGTCCGCCGGGGAACTGGCTGGGTTGGTCCGGCGCATCGGTGACGACGGGGACCGGTTCCTGGTGGTCCAGCGGATACCCGACCTGCCCGATGTCTTCGCCCAGGTCTGGCACAAGGCCGGTGGCGACTACACGCTGGAGTACCGCGACGGTGCCGCTGACCGGCACTTCCAGGCGATGGTCGACGGGCCCGAGGACGTGGTTGTGGCGATTACCGGCTGGGCCCGCCAGGAGGCCGGTTGGGACGGTGGTCTGCCTTGGTCGCTGCTGGACATGGGTCCCGCCCGCGAGGTGCCGCCGCTCGACCTCGACGAAGAGGAGCGCGAGGAGCTGGAGAAGCGCCTCCGTGAAGTGCTGGCCGGCGGCTACGCCTCCCGCGCCGAACTGGCCGAGCTCGCGGAGGAGTACCTGGTCACCGAGGACCGTCGGCCCGTTTCACGTGAGCAAGCTGAGGCGCTGGCCGACCGGTTGTGGCTGGAACGGGTCGCGGAGCAAGCCGCATGGCAGGGCGAGACCGATCCCGAGCGGCTCACTCGCGCGTTCACCGCCCTGCGGGAGGCCGGTATCACCTCCCGCGAGAACTTCACCTGTTGCCGTAGCTGCGGCCAGTCCGAGATCGGCGGTGAAGGCGGGACCGACGCCCGCGGCTTCGTCTACTTCCACACCCAGTGCACGGATTCCGCCGCGGCCGGCCACGGACTGACGCTCCTCTACGGCGGTTTCGACGGCTCGTCCGAGACCACTGCAGCCATTGGACACGAGGTCGTGGCCGCCCTCGCAACAGTCGGCCTCCACGCCGAGTGGGACCGTGACCCCGGCCGGGCCATCACCGTCACCCCTCTGGACTGGCGCCGTCGGCTGGTCGGTTAGGGACGGGCGTGAAAGATCACCCCCCGCATCCCCGGGTCGTACAGACGGGGTGGCCCCGTCGACCCGACGGAAGAACACGCTCTACCCGGATTCGCCGGTGAGGCAGGCGTGACACAGGCATCGGTCCGGGTGCGGGCTGTTCGGCGCCGTCTCGGCGCGGTACCGGCGCGCGTACCGCTCCAGCGTCGCGGAGACGTCCGCCGCGCGGTCCGCGTCGAGCCCGTACCCGTGTCCTGCCTCGCGCAGCCGCTCCAGGACGCGCGGAGTGTGGACGAGCATGGGCCGGAAGGTGTGGAGGTGGCGGGTCGCCGTGTCGATGACGATCCACCGGCCGGTGTGCCGTTCACGTCCGGCCACCGTGACCCGTTCGCCTCCCGGACCCCAGTACACGCCGGTCACGTACACCTTCGCCCCGCCCTTGAAGTGCTTCGTCCCCGGGCGCAGTTCCTGGCCGCCGGCTCCGCACCGGCGCCAGGCCACCACGTTCGCCGCCACCAGCCTGAGCGGCTCCTGCTGTGGGTCATCCGGCTCGTTCACTCGCCCCGCCCTCTCGCCGGCGTCCTGCCGGATCCGAAGCGGCGATCGTAGACCGGCCGATCACGCGTGTCCCGTCGGTGCCTCCCCTCACATGGACGACCGTTCCAGGTCGATCCCGTCACGGAACCGGAAGCCCAGGGCGTGAACGAGCGCGAAGACCAAGTCCTCCGCCTGTGGATCGCACTCGGCCACCAGGGCGGCCCCGAGCGCGACCGGATCCGGCTGAAGACCGGCCCCTCGGGCCCAGGCCGCGGCCCGCTCGCCCACGTCGGCCGCATCACCGATCCACTCACCGGGCAGGCCGTAGTCCCGCGCCATCTCCGGGGACAGGGCGCATCGCCATGACAGGCCGTCGGGACTTGCTGCGTGAACTGCCGCGAAATCGCTGTCCACCACATGCGAGACCAGGACGGAAGCGCGCGTCTCCTCGATGATCGAGGGGTCCGGATCGGCGGTGGGGCACACTTGCGGTATCTGCCACTCGCCGTCACGGGCCCACCAGCACGGCGTACAGTCCGCGCCCCGCATCGCCGCCAGCTCCGTCAGCGGCCGGCCGGCTCGCGCCACGATGAAAGCCCCCGAGAACCCCATGACCGGGAACCTTAACCGCGCGAGCTGGTGGAGTACTGCGATCATCCGAGGCGTGACGGTCGACCGGAACAGCGGTGAAGTCTCCTTCAGGATCGCGTCCGCCGATCGGACGGAGGACGTCCCGAGGGTGCTCGACGGGGCCGCCGGGCTGGGGGCCGTGATGCTCGGCTGGGCGTCCGATGCCGCGGGCCGCCGCGGTGCCGATGCCCTACGGCTGGACTGCGTGCGCTCCAACGCGGGGTTGCGCGCCTCCTACGAGAACCGTGGGTTCGCGCACCGCGGTGACGTGGCCGTGGGCGGGGCCCCGGCCGGCGGCACGACGAGGGCCCCGTCACCTGGGTGAGCAGGTACGAACTGAGCTTGCCGACGCCGACGGGCTGACCGTCAGAGCTCTTCCCGGTTCCGCCGGACGTCCCTGACGAACACCATGCCGTCGCTGTCCGCCAGGTGCGCCGGGTCGAGCGGCGCGTACCCGAACCACGGGGACACGCGCGGGGCGGGGAGTGCCGGGCCGAGGGCGGTGGCCAGGCGGCGGGCGTCGACGAGGAGGTGGTCCTCCGGGAGCGCCGCGTAGAGGAGCCCTTCGACGGTGTCCGGGGGCGGTGCGTCCACTCCCCGGTGCCCGATCGTGCCGAGGGCCGTGGGCAGGAACGCGTACTCCTCGCCCAGTTCGGCGCTCACCAGCGCTCCGGCGCCCCACCACTCCAGCGGCTCCCCGCCCATCCGCATCGTGCTCTTCTCCCGCTGGAGATGGGAGTTGTGGGCGTGGACGAGCACCGGGCCCCTCGTGGTGGCGGCGAGGAGGTTGCGGGCCATCATCGCGTCCCGTCGCGCGCACAGCAGGGCCAGGCGGGACGGTGACGTGTCGGCCATCGCGTGGTGGTAGCGCAGCAGGCCGAGGGCGGTGCGTCCGTACAGGCGCGCCCGGTCCAGGTCGTCCCGCGAGCCCGTCGTGAGCAGGTGGGGCGTCTGCGCGTCGAGCAGTGCCGTCAGTTCGTCGGCCAGGAGGCGGAGTCGGCCGGCCTCGGGCGACCGGCCCGCCGACCGGGACGGTTCCCGCATCGCGGCGGGTTCGGTCCAGCGGTCGTCGGGGCCGAGGAGGCGGTCGAGCGTGTCCGCGGTGCAGGGGAGCAGGTCCGCGTCCAGCCGGGCCGCGAGGTGGTCGTGGAGTGCGGTGAGGGCCTGCCGGGGGCTCGAGGCGGCGGAGATCTCCAGCGGGCCGTCGAAGCCGGCGAAGCGGAGCCGGTCGGGCGCGGGCCGGTTCTCGTTGAAGGCGCGCATCCAGCCGACGAGTTCGCGGTTGGCCGGGGAGGCGCCCCAGCCGTGGCTGAAGCCGTGCTCCATCACCTCGTCGAGCGTGCCCGTACCCGCCGTGACGTGGTCGTCCACGGCCAGGCCCCGCAGGCAGTCGGTCTCCAGCGCGATCGTCCGGTAGCCCTCCTGCTCGACGAGTTGCCGGAAGAGTGCGTTGCGCAGGTCGAGGAGGGCGTCCTCGCCGTGGGTGGGCTCGCCCAGGGCGAGGAGCCGGGGCCGGGCCGGGAGCAGCCTCATGACGGCGGAGGCGTCGACGGTGCCGAGGGCGTCGACGGCATGGGTGGTGTGGGCGGTGTCCTTGATGTCAGTCGCCATGCCTTCAACGGTATCGTTGAACCTTCGGTGGAGACTTTTCCGTGCTGTTGGGGGCTTCATGGGGCTCAACCTTCAAACCGGGGCTCGGCTCCGGCCGGTCGATCTGGCGCGCGTGCACGGACTGTCCACGCAGGCGGTCCGCAACTACGAGGAGGCCGGCATCCTCCCCGCCGCCGACCGCACCCCCGCCGGGTACCGCGCCTACACCCCGCTGCACGCGCGCGCGTTGAGCGCGTTTCTGGCCCTGGTGCCCGGCCACGGGCATCAGGCGGCGGCGTCGATCATGCGGGCCGTGAACGAGGGTGCGGTCGATGAGGCGTTCCGCGTCGTCGACGAGAGCCATGCCCAGCTCCTCGACGACCGGCGGACCCTCCAGGCCGTGGAGAGCGCCCTCCGCGACCTGGAGCCGACGGCGCCCGCGCCCGAGCCCGGTGGCACGTTCATCGGGCCGCTCGCGGAGCAGCTCGGCCTCCGGCCCGCGACGCTGCGGAAATGGGAGCGCGCCGGGCTCGTGCGTCCGCGCCGCGACCCCCGGACCGGGTACCGCGTGTACGACGAGGCCGACGTACGGGACGCCCGCCTCGCCCACCAGCTCAGGCGGGGCGGCTATCCGCTGGAGCGGATCGCCCCGCTGCTCGCCCGGGTGCGGGAGGCCGGGGGCCTCGAGCCGCTGGAGGCCGCGATGGGCGACTGGCACGGCCGGCTGTCCACCCGGGGGCGGGCGATGCTGGCGGGGGCGGCGGAGCTGGACGCGTACCTGCGCGAGCGGGGGTGAGGTGTACGTACCGGTCCTGAACGCCTGAGCCGGTCCGGCTCCGGGCCCGTGCGCGCCCCCTGACCGGCGGTCAGTCCCGTTCGGTCTCCTCCCCGAGGACCGGGAAGCGGCGCGGCGCGAGCGTGAGCAGGGCGAGCAGCGCCAGGGCCGCCGCGCCCGCCGCGCCCAGGTACACGTAGTCGACCGCCGCGTCGACCGCGCGGCGCAGGTGGTCGGCGGCCTCGGCGGTGAGGGAGGCGGGGGCGTCCAGGGCGCGGGCCAGGGTGTCCAGGTCGCCGCTGCCGCCGAGGCGGGCGGCGAGGACGCCGTTCGCGACGGCGCCGAACAGGGCCGCGCCGACGCTCTGGCCGACCTGGCGGCAGAAGAGGACCGAGGCGGTGGTCGTGCCGCGTTCCTCGTACGGCACGGTCGACTGCACGCCGACCATCAGGGGCAGTTGGAAGAGGCCGAGCGCCGCGCCGAGCAGCAGCATCAGGAGGGCCGGCTGCCAGGGTTCCCCGGGGAACGGCAGGAACGGGAACGCGAGCAGCAGGACGAGGGCGAGCGAGATGCCGAGGACCGCGGTGAGGCGGAAGCCGATGCGGGTGTAGACCCGGTTGGAGAGGGCGGCCGAGACGGGCCAGCTCAGGGTCCAGGACGAGAGGACGAAGCCGGCGGCGATCGGGCCGAGGCCCAGGACGGACTGGGCGTACGTCGGCAGGAAGACGGTCGGGGCGACCATGAGGAGGCCGAGGGCGCCGAGGGAGAGGTTGACGGCCGCGATGGTGCGGCGGCGCCAGACCCAGCCGGGGATGATCGGTTCGGCCGCGCGCCGCTCGATGACGACGGTCAGGGCGGCGAGGGCGGCGGTGCCGCCGAGGAGGCCGAGGGACGGGGCGGAGAGCCAGGGCCAGGCGACGCCGCCCTGGACGAGCGCGGTGATGAGCAGCGCGCCGGTGGCGAAGACGCCGAGGGCGCCGGCCCAGTCGATCCGTACGCGCGCGCGGGGCGCGTCCTGCTTCGCCGCCGTGTCGGCCGCCCGCGCGCGGGGCGCGGCGCGGGCGGGCTCCACCAGGTGCCGGGAGACCAGCCAGAGGGTGACGAGCCCGATGGGCAGGTTGATGAGGAAGATCCAGCGCCAGTCGGCGTAGCCGGCGAGGAGCCCGCCGACGGCCGGTCCCGCGACCGAGGAGGCGGCCCACACGGAGGAGAGGCGCGCCTGGATCCTGGGGCGTTCCTTCAGGGGGTAGAGGTCGGCGGCGACGGTCTGGACGGTGCCCTGGAGGGCGCCGCCGCCGAGGCCCTGGACGACGCGGAAGGCGATGAGGGAGGCCATGTCCCAGGCCGCCGCGCACAGCAGGGACCCGATGAGGAAGAGGACGACTCCGGCGATGAGGACCGGTTTGCGGCCGAAGGTGTCGCTGAGCTTCCCGTACACGGGGAGGGTGACGGTCACGGCGAGCAGGTAGCCGGAGAAGAGCCAGGAGAAGACGGAGAGTCCGCCGAGGTCGCCGACGATCTGGGGGACGGCGGTGGACACGATGGTGCCGTCGAGGGCGGCGAGGCCCATGGCGAGCATGAGCGCGAGGACGACGGGGCGGCGGCGGTCGGGGGAAGGCGCCGGGGCCGGGTCGGCTCCCGCTCGCGTCGTCGACGGCTCCGTCACCGCGCAGTTCCTTTCTTCGTACACCTAAATGGTCGCGGTCAGGGTCTCACCCGTACCAGGGGCGGAGGAACCCCTAGGGGCATCTCCCCCATACGGGCCAGGGATCGGTCGTCCCGGCGGAGGACGAGAAGAGGCCCTTCGGCTTCTTAACTTGAACTTACAAACCCACCCACCGCTCCACCCCACCCCTAGGAGAAGACCGTGACCACGGCTGTGACCACCCCCAAGCACGGGGGCACCGGAGGGCGGACGGCCGTCGTCGCGCGGGCCCGTCAGGTCGTCAAGGCGTACGGCTCCGGGGAGACCCGGGTCGTCGCGCTCGACTCCGTCGACGTCGACATCGCCCGTGGACAGTTCACCGCGATCATGGGCCCCTCGGGGTCCGGCAAGTCGACCCTGATGCACTGCCTCGCCGGGCTCGACACCGTCACCAGCGGTGAGATCTTCCTCGACGACACCGAGATCACCCGGCTCAAGGACAAGAAGCTCACCCAGCTCCGGCGGGACCGGATCGGCTTCATCTTCCAGGCGTTCAACCTGCTGCCCACCCTGAACGCCATCGAGAACATCACCCTCCCCATGGACATCGCGGGGCGCAGGCCCGACGCCGAGTGGCTGCGCCGGGTCGTCGACACCGTCGGGCTCTCCGACCGGCTGAAGCACCGGCCGAACCAGCTGTCCGGCGGCCAGCAGCAGCGCGTCGCCGTGGCCCGCGCGCTCGCCGCCCGGCCCGAGATCATCTTCGGCGACGAGCCGACCGGAAACCTCGACTCGCGGGCCGGCGCCGAGGTCCTCGGCTTCCTCCGCACCTCCGTCGACGAACTGGGCCAGACCATCGTCATGGTCACCCACGACCCGGTCGCCGCCTCCTACGCCGACCGCGTCCTCTACCTCGCCGACGGGCGGATCGTCGACGAGATGGAGCGGCCCACCGCCGACGCCGTCCTCGACCGCATGAAGGACTTCGACGCGCGCGGGCGGACGTCATGACCGTCCTCAAGACCTCCCTGCGCAACTTCCTCGCGCACAAGGGCCGGATGGCGCTCTCCGCCGTCGCCGTCCTCCTCTCCGTCGCCTTCGTGAGCGGCACCCTCGTCTTCACCGACACGATGAACACGACGTTCGACAAGCTCTTCGCGTCGACCGCCTCCGACGTCACCGTCAGCCCGAAGGGCGGCTCGGTCAGCGACGAGACCCCGCAGACCGGCCGCCCCGAGGCCTTCCCCGCCTCGCTCGTCGAGCAGGTGCGGAAGGCCGAGGGCGTCCAGGCCGCGCAGGGCGCCGTCGCCTCCACCAGCGTCACCGTCGTCGACACGAAGAACAAGAACGTCGGGCCCACCAGCGGCGCCCCGACCATCGCCGTCAACTGGAGCCCCAACGAGCTGCGTTCGGTGGAGATCGCCTCCGGCCACGAGCCGCGCGGCCCCACCGACGTCGTCGTCGACGGCGCCACCGCCGAGAAGCACGGCCTGAAGCTCGGCGACGAACTGCGGACGATCTCCGTCACCGGTGACTTCACCGCGAAGATCTCCGGCATCGTCGAGTTCAAGGTCACCAACCCCGGTGCCACCGTCGTCTACTTCGAGACCCCCACCGCCCAGCGCGAACTCCTCGGCAAGGAAGGCCTCTTCACCCAGATCGCGGCCGACGCGAAGCCCGGCGTCAGCGACGACGCGCTCAAGAGCGCCATCGCCGCCGCCATCGGCGACGGCTACAAGCTCGAAACCGCCGCCGAGGCCGCCGACGCGGGCCGCGAGGACGTCGCCGGATTCCTCGACGTCATGAAGTACGCCATGCTCGGCTTCGCCGGGATCGCCTTCCTCGTCGGCATCTTCCTCATCGTCAACACCTTCTCCATGCTGGTCGCCCAGCGCACCCGCGAGATCGGCCTGATGCGGGCCATCGGATCGAGCCGCGAGCAGGTGAACCGTTCCGTCCTCGTCGAGGCGGTGCTCCTCGGTGTCGTCGGCTCGATCGCCGGCGTCGCTGCGGGCGTCGGCCTCGCCGTCGGACTCATGCAGCTCATGAACTCCATCGGCATGGAACTCTCCACCGGCGACCTCACCGTCAAGTGGACGACTCCCGCCGTCGGCCTCGCCCTCGGCGTCGTCGTCACCGTCCTCGCCGCCTACGTCCCGGCCCGCCGCGCCGGGAAGGTCTCCCCGATGGCCGCCCTCCGCGACGCGGGCACCCCCGCCGACGGCAGGGCCGGCCGGATCCGGGGCGCGATCGGTCTCGCCCTCACCGCCGCCGGAGCGGCCGCCCTGGTCGCGGCGACCCGCGCCGCCGAAGCCGCCCCCGGCTCGCTCTGGCTCGGCCTCGGCGTCGTCCTCACCCTCCTCGGCTTCGTCGTCATCGGCCCGCTCCTCGCCGGCGGGGTCGTCCGCGCCCTCGGCGTCGTCGTCCTGCGGATCTTCGGCCCCGTCGGCCGGATGGCCGAACGGAACGCGCTCCGCAACCCGCGCCGCACCGGCGCCACCGCCGCCGCCCTGATGATCGGCCTCGCGCTCGTCGCCTGCCTGTCGGTCGTCGGATCCTCGATGGTCGCCTCCGCCACCGACGAACTCGACCGGTCCGTCGGCGCCGACTTCATCGTGCAGTCCGGCACCGGGCAGCCGATCGTGCCGCAGGCCCAGGCCGCCCTGGAGAAGACCGCCGGCCTCGACCACGTCACCGAGTACAAGTGGGTCGACGCCACCGTCACCGACCCGCGCGGGAAGACCACCAAGGCCGACCTGGCCGCCACCGAGCCGACGTACGTCGAGGACCTGCGCCGGGAGACCACCGCCGGCACCCTCACCGACGCCTACGGGCCCGGTTCGATGTCCGTCGGCAGCGACTACGCCACCGAACACGGCGTGAAGGTCGGCGACGTCCTCACCGTCGCCTTCAAGGGCGGCGAGCAGGCGAAGCTGAAGGTCGCGGCGATCACCGCCGACACCGGCAACGTCGACAACGGGGCGATGTACGTCAACGTCTCCACCCTCGCCGAGTACGTCCCCGCCGACCGCCTGCCGCACAGCCTGCTCCTCCTCGCCAGCGCGAAGGACGGCCAGGAGACCCAGGCCTACCAGGCGCTCAAGGACGCGCTCGCGCCCTACCCGCAGTACAAGGTGAGCAACCAGGCCGACTACAAGGAGGAGCTGAAGGACCAGGTCGGACAGCTGCTCAACATCGTGTACGGGCTCCTCGCCCTCGCGATCGTCGTCGCCGTCCTCGGTGTCGTGAACACCCTGGCCCTCTCGGTGGTCGAGCGGACCCGCGAGATCGGCCTCATGCGGGCCATCGGGCTCTCCCGCCGCCAGCTGCGCCGCATGATCCGCCTGGAGTCGGTGGTCATCGCGCTCTTCGGCGCCCTGCTCGGCCTCGGCCTGGGCATGGGCTGGGGCACGGCCGCCCAGAAGCTCCTCGCCCTGGAGGGCCTCGGAGTCCTGGAGATCCCGTGGCCGACGATCCTGACGGTGTTCGTCGGGTCGGCGTTCGTGGGGCTGTTCGCGGCGCTTGTCCCGGCGTTCCGGGCGGGCCGGATGAACGTCCTGAACGCGATCGCGAGCGAGTAGCGGTTTCGTGGGAAGCGGTACGGCCCCGGTGCGGGTGACGCACCGGGGCCGTACGGCTGCCCGGGCGGGGCGGCACCCGAGCCGTCCACGGGTGCCCGCACGGGGTGGGGTGGTTGCCCGCGCGGGGGGTGCGGCGCCCGTCCTTCGGGCGAGTGGCCGCGGCACGTCGTAGGCTGAGGGCTCACCGGGCCGTACGCGTCCGGGAGCAACCCGGCCCGTGTGACGTGTCGGGCTGTTCGCGTTGCCCGCCCGCCCCCGTCGTCCGAACCCGGGATGGAAGCTCCATGAGCCTGCACGGTCTGCTCGATGTCGTCGTCAAGGACGCCGCCCTCGCCGAGGCGGTGAAGGCCGCCGCCGACGGGAACCGCCCGCACGTGGACCTGGTCGGCCCGGCCGCCGCGCGGCCCTTCGCCGTCGCCGCGCTCGCCCGCGACTCGGGACGGCCGGTGCTCGCGGTGACCGCGACCGGGCGGGAGGCCGAGGACCTCGCCGCCGCGCTGCGGTCGCTGCTCGACCCGGACAGGGTCGTCGAGTACCCCTCCTGGGAGACCCTGCCGCACGAGCGGCTGTCCCCCCGCTCGGACACCGTCGGCCGCCGCCTCGCCGTCCTGCGCCGGCTCGCCCACCCCCGCGACGACGACCCGGCCGCCGGACCCGTCAGCGTGGTCGTCGCGCCCATCCGCTCCGTGCTCCAGCCACAGGTCAAGGGGCTCGGCGACCTGGAGCCCGTAAGCCTGCGCAGTGGGCAGACCGCCGATCTGAACGCGATCGTCGAGGGCCTCGCCGCCGCCGCGTACTCCCGCGTCGAGCTGGTCGAGAAGCGCGGCGAGTTCGCCGTGCGCGGCGGCATCCTGGACGTCTTCCCGCCGACCGAGGAGCACCCGCTCCGGATCGAGTTCTGGGGCGACGACGTCGAGGAGATCCGCTACTTCAAGGTCGCCGACCAGCGGTCCCTGGAAGTGGCCGAGCACGGACTCTGGGCGCCGCCCTGCCGCGAGCTGCTGCTCACGGACGACGTGCGGGAGCGGGCGCGGGCGCTCGCCGAGGAGCACCCCGAGCTGGGCGAACTGCTCAACAAGATCGCCGAGGGGATCGCGGTGGAGGGCATGGAGTCCCTCGCGCCCGTCCTCGTCGACGACATGGAGCTGCTGCTCGACGTGCTGCCCGAGGGGTCCATGGCCGTCGTCTGCGACCCGGAGCGGGTGCGGACCCGGGCCGCGGACCTCGTCGCCACGAGCCAGGAGTTCCTCCAGGCCTCCTGGGCGGCGACGGCCGGCGGCGGCGAGGCCCCGATCGACGTCGGCGCGGCCTCGCTGTGGGGGATCGCGGACGTACGGGACCGGGCGCGCGAGCTCGGCATGGCGTGGTGGTCGGTGTCGCCGTTCGCGGCGGACGAGACCGCGCCGGGGGGCGGGGACACCCTCGTCCTCGGCATGCACGCCCCCGAGTCGTACCGCGGCGACACCGCCCGCGCGCTCGCCGACACCAAGGGGTGGCTGGCCGACGGCTGGCGCACGGTGTACGTGACGGAGGCCCACGGTCCCGCCTCGCGCACGGTCGAGGTCCTCGGCGGCGAGGGCATCGCCGCCCGGCTCGACTCCGACCTGACGGAGATCGTCCCGTCCGTCGTGCACGTGGCCTGCGGTTCCATCGACTACGGCTTCGTCGACGCGGCGCTGAAGCTCGCCGTCCTCACCGAGACCGACCTGTCCGGCCAGAAGGCGGCCGGCAAGGACGGGCAGCGGATGCCGGCCAAGCGCCGGAAGACGATCGACCCGCTGACCCTGGAGGTCGGCGACTACATCGTGCACGAGCAGCACGGTGTCGGCCGGTACGTGGAGATGGTCCAGCGGACGGTGCAGGGCGCGACCCGCGAGTACCTCCTCGTCGAGTACGCGCCCGCGAAGCGCGGCCAGCCCGGCGACCGGCTGTACATCCCGACCGACCAGCTGGAGCAGGTCACCAAGTACGTGGGCGGCGAGGCGCCGACCCTGCACCGGCTCGGCGGCGCGGACTGGACGAAGACGAAGGCGCGCGCGAAGAAGGCCGTCAAGGAGATCGCCGCCGACCTGATCAAGCTGTACAGCGCGCGGATGGCGGCCCCGGGCCACGCCTTCGGCCCGGACACGCCGTGGCAGCGGGAGCTGGAGGACGCCTTCCCGTACGCGGAGACCCCCGACCAGCTGTCCACCATCGCCGAGGTGAAGGAGGACATGGAGAAGACGGTCCCCATGGACCGTCTGATCTGCGGCGACGTCGGTTACGGCAAGACGGAGATCGCGGTGCGGGCGGCCTTCAAGGCCGTCCAGGACGGCAAGCAGGTCGCCGTCCTCGTACCGACGACGCTGCTCGTGCAGCAGCACTTCGGCACCTTCGGCGAGCGGTACTCGCAGTTCCCGGTGAAGGTGCGGGCGCTGTCCCGCTTCCAGTCCGACACCGAGTCCAAGGCGACCCTGGAGGGGCTGCGGGAGGGTTCGGTCGACGTCGTCATCGGCACCCACCGCCTCTTCTCCTCCGAGACGAAGTTCAAGGACCTCGGTCTGGTCATCGTCGACGAGGAGCAGCGCTTCGGCGTCGAGCACAAGGAGCAGCTGAAGAAGCTCCGCGCCAACGTCGACGTGCTGACCATGTCGGCCACGCCCATCCCCCGGACCCTGGAGATGGCGGTCACCGGCATCCGCGAGATGTCGACGATCACGACCCCGCCGGAGGAGCGGCACCCGGTCCTCACCTTCGTCGGCCCGTACGAGGAGAAGCAGATCGGCGCCGCGATCCGGCGCGAACTCCTGCGCGAGGGCCAGGTCTTCTACATCCACAACCGGGTCGACTCCATCGACCGGGCGGCGGCCCGGCTCCGGGAGATCGTGCCCGAGGCGCGGATCGCGACGGCCCACGGCCAGATGTCGGAGACGGCGCTCGAACAGGTCGTGGTCGACTTCTGGGAGAAGAAGTTCGACGTCCTCGTCTCCACGACGATCGTGGAGTCCGGCATCGACATCTCCAACGCGAACACGCTGATCGTGGAGCGCGGCGACAACTTCGGCCTCTCGCAGCTCCACCAGCTGCGCGGCCGGGTGGGCCGAGGGCGTGAGAGGGGCTACGCCTACTTCCTCTACCCGCCGGAGAAGCCGCTGACCGAGACGGCGCACGAGCGGCTCGCGACGATCGCGCAGCACACCGAGATGGGCGCCGGCATGTACGTGGCGATGAAGGACCTGGAGATCCGGGGCGCGGGCAACCTGCTCGGCGGCGAGCAGTCCGGTCACATCGCGGGCGTCGGCTTCGACCTGTACGTGCGGATGGTCGGCGAGGCGGTCGCGGACTACCGGGCGCAGATGGAGGGCGGGGTGGAGGAGGAAGCCCCCCTGGAGGTCAAGATCGAGCTCCCGGTCGACGCCCACATGCCGCACGACTACGCGCCGGGGGAGCGGCTGCGGCTCCAGGCGTACCGGTCGATCGCCTCCGCGAACTCGGAGGAGGACATCAGGGCCGTACGGGAGGAGCTCACCGACCGTTACGGCAAGCTGCCGGAGCCCGTCGAGAACCTGCTCCTGGTGGCGGGCCTGCGGATGCTGGCGCGGGCCTGCGGGGTCGGCGAGATCGTCCTCCAGGGCTCCAACATCCGCTTCGCGCCGGTGGAGTTGCGCGAGTCGCAGGAGCTGCGTCTGAAGCGGCTCCACCCGCGCACGGTGATCAAGCCGGCGGTCCACCAGATCCTGGTGCCGCGCCCGACGACGGGGAAGATCGGCGGCAAGCCGGTGGTGGGCCGCGAACTGCTCGCGTGGACGGGCGAGTTCCTGACGACGATCCTGGGGTAGCAAGGGTCTCGGCCGTACGGGTGGGGCGCGCGGGACTTCTTCCGCGCGCCCCTTTCCGGTCCTGTCAGGGCTCGTCGTCCGGGGCTTCCGGGGCTTCCGGGGCTCCCGGGGCTTCCGAGGCGCTGAGGCCGGTGAAGAGCAGGCCGGCGAGGGCGCGGAAGTACTCCTCGGGGTCGCGGTCGCCCACCGCGTCCCGCGCGTTGCCGGTCAGGAGCAGGGTCGCGAAGCCGTGGGCGAGGGACCAGGCGGCGATGCCCGCCGTGCGGGCGTCGGGGACGCCTTGGAGTTCGGCGACGCCCTCGCGGAGTCCGGCGGAGGCGCGCTCCTTGGCGGCGAGGAGGTCGGGGTCGTCGGCGCGCAGCAGTTCCGGCTGGAACATGACCTGGAAGTGGCCGGGGTGCTCGACCGCGAAGCGCACGTACCGCACCCCGCGTTCGCGCAGGCCGGGTGCGGCGGCGAGGGCCTCGGCGAGGAGGTCGTACCCCTGGGCGGCGAGGGCCGTGAGGAGTCCGGTGCGGTCCTTGAAGTGGTGGGCGGGCGCGGCGTGGGAGACGCCGGCGCGGCGCGCGAGGTCGCGCAGGCTCAGCGCTCCGGGGCCCTCGGCGGTGATGACGTCGAGGGCGGCGGCGAGGACGGCCTGCCGCAGGTCGCCGTGGTGGTAGGTGCTCCGGCTCGTCATGGCAGCAGCGTATCCCTCATCTAGTCATTGACAAGTTCGAGAGTGGCGGCGCAGTATCTAGTCAGTGACAAGATGCGGTGAAGGGAGCACGTCGTGGAATCCGGACGCGTACGTCAGATGTGGCACCTGCTCGAACCCCTGCACGCCCTGCTCTACTACGCCCCCGAGGCCTTCGAGGAGGCCGCGGCCCTCGGCCACGACACCACCGAGCGCTGGCCTTCCTACTTCGCCTGGCGCTCCGCCCCGCTCGGCGCGGCCGGCCCGGCCCGGGTGGCCTCGGCGTTCTACAGCTTCAGCCCCGCGATGGTCGCCCGGTACGTCCCGGAGGGCGACGGTCGGCGGACCGCGCCCCCCGCCGACGTCCTCGCCGCCCGGCTCCGGGCCGTCGACCGCACCTACCGGACCGTCCTCGGCGAGGACACGCTCAAGAGCCCCGAGCTCGCCGAGGCCGCCGCCCTCGCCCGCCGCGCCGCCGAGGCGGCCGGGACGCAGGGACGTCCCCTCGCCGCCGCCAACGCCGCCCTGCTCTGGCCCGAGGCCCCGCACCTGGTCCTCTGGCAGGCCGCGACGATCCTGCGCGAGCACCGGGGCGACGGGCACCTCGCCGCGCTCCTCGTCGCCGGGCTCGACCCGGTCGAGGCGCTCGTCTCCTTCGCGGCGATCGGCGCGGCACCCGAGCCCGTCTTCGAGAGCCGGGGCTGGAGCGCGACCGAATGGGCGGCCGCGCGTGAGCGCCTCGCCGCCCGTGGCGTCCTGGACGCGGACGGGACCGTCACCGAGGAAGGCCGCGCCCTGCGCGCGGAGGTCGAGCGGCGTACGGACGAACTGGCCGCCGCCCCCTGGACGGCCCTCGGCCCCGACGCCACCGCCCGCCTCGCCGACCTGCTCGGCGGCCCCTGGCTCGCGGCGATCGGCTCCGGCCTGCTGCCCGCCGAGAACACCCTCGGCATCGGAAAGGTCTGACGGCCCGGCGGGCGCCGACGGCCGCCCGCCCGGAACCGTACGATTCGGGACCAAGGGGATGAAGGGGCGCGGACCCGTCGTCGTCCGGCCTAGGATTCCAGGATGTTGACGCGACGAAGGACTCCAGGGAGCGCGCACTTCTTCCGGGCGACGACGGTGCTGGCGGCTGCCGCGCTCCTCGTCTCGGGGTGCGGGGGGCTCGGCGAAGACGGCTCCTCCGCCGGATCCGGGCCTACCGCGGTGAACGGGCGGGCGGTCGGTCCGCTCGAGAATCCCGACGGTGTGAAGCCGGGGCTCGCGCCTCTGGTGACGGACGAGGACAAGGCCGAGGCCCGCAAGCTCATCGAGGAACTGTCCACGAAGGGGCGGGGGCCGAAGACGGGCTACGACCGCGAGAAGTTCGGCTACGCGTGGATGGACACGGCCGACGGGGTGCCGCTCGCGAGGAACGGGTGTGACACGCGCAATGACCTCATTCGCCGCGACGGCCGGAACATCCGTTTCCGGTCCGGTTCCGACTGCGTGGTCATCGCCATGACGCTGGACGACCCGTACACGGGGACGACCATCGAGTGGCGCAAGCAGCAGGCCGCCGAGGTGCAGGTGGACCACGTGGTGCCGCTGTCGTACAGCTGGCAGATGGGCTCGTCGCGCTGGTCGAAGAGCAAGCGCGAGCAGTTCGCCAACGACGCGCTCAATCTGATTCCGGTCCAGGGCCGGGCCAACTCGGCCAAGGGGGATTCCGGGCCGGCGTCCTGGCTGCCTCCGGACAAGCGGATCAGGTGCGCTTACGCGGTCCGTTTCGCGCAGGCCGCCCTCAAGTACGACCTCGCGGTGACGACGGCGGACAAGGCGACGATGCTGAAGCAGTGCGAGGGCTGACAGTGCCTCGATGACCTGGGAAACAGGTTCGGCTCCGGGCCGTGGGACGCGAGGAAACGGGTCCTTCGCGCCTGTCCGCGGCAGAAGCTTCCGCAGAAGGGGCCGCCGCGCGGAAAACCGGTTGGACAACCGGAAGACGATCTTTACCCTGCCGGTATGGACCTCACGATATCGACCCTTGCCGAGCGCCCCGAACTGGAAGGGCCGATGTGGGGGATGCGCGACCTCTGGCCCGAGTTCATGATGTACGACCCGGTGGGCTGGGCGAACATCGGGCAGATCGTGCGACAGCTGCCGGAGTACGTCCTCGTCGCCACCGACGCCGACGGCAAGGTCGTCGCCCGTGGCTTCAGCGTCCCCTTCCGCCTGGACGTGGACGGCCGCCGCGAGCTGCCCGCCCGGGGCTGGGACGAGGTGCTGCTCTGGGCGTTCTCCGACCTGAAGCACGGCCGGGAGGCCGACACCGTCAGCGCCATCGAGATCACGGTCGACACGAGCGCCCTCGGCCGGGGCGTCTCGCACCGGATGCTGGCCGCCATGCGGGAGAACGTCGCGGGGCGCGGCTTCTCCGAGCTGGTCGCCCCGGTCCGCCCCAACGGCAAGCACCTGGAGGCCGGGGCCGCCATCCACGAGTACGCCTTCCGCACCCGCGAGGCCGACGGCCTGCCGCACGACCCGTGGCTCCGGGTCCATGTCCGCGCGGGCGGTGTGATCGAGGCGGTGGCCCCGGCGTCGATGACGGTCTCCGGCTCCGTCGAGCAGTGGCGGAAGTGGACCGGTCTCCCCTTCGACACCGACGGCCCCGTCGAGGTCGAGGGTGCCCTCGTACCCGTCCACTGCGAGGCCTCGCGCGGCTACGCGGTCTACGTCGAGCCCAACGTGTGGGTCAGGCACCGTGTCACCGGCCAGGCGGGCTGAGCGAGGGCCCGGAGGGTGATCTCCACGGCCGGGGATGTACCGTACGGCGTTCCCTGCCGTACGTCCGCGTGCCCCGGCGCGCGCATCCGTGAGAGGTCCCACGATCGTGAACGAGGCCGTCCGCTTGGACAAGGGCGCGGAGCCCCCGCACCGTACTGAGCTGCCGGGCCGGTGGGCCCGGACGGGGCTCGCGCTCGTGCCGCCGCTGACCCTCGGCGTCCTCGGGTTCGTGCCGTCGCTGACGCTCGCGCTGCGCCGGGGGAGGCGCGGCGACTGGCTGGCGGCACTGCTGTTCACGGCGGTCTCGGTCGGCTGGTGCTTCCAGATCGCGCTGACGCCCGAGGAGACGCACGGCTTCCCGTACCTCCTCGACCTGGTGCTGCTCACGACCTCCACCGTGGGCGCGGTGGCACACTGCCTCTCCGCCAGGGAGGGCGACCGATGAAGACCCGCCGCGCCTGGCGCGAGACGGAGCGGCAGGCGGCCAAGAAGGAGGCGGCGGAGTCCGGGGCCCGGGTCTCCGGGGTCCTCGCCGCCGGCGCGGGAGCGCTGCGCGGCCGGGTCGGCTGGGCGCTGGGGTCCGTCCTGGTCCTGGTCCTCGGACTCCTGGGCGCCCGGCTGTTCGCCGCGTCGGAGGACCGGGGCACCCCGCCCGACACCAGGGCCCGCGCCTACGAGGACCGCGACGCCTGTCTGCTCACCGACGAGCGGGGCATCGTGACGGGCGCTCCGGCGGCACCGGTCTGGGAGGGGATGCAGGCGGCGTCCGTGGACGGGCGCATCCGTGTGACGTTCGTGCCGGTGATGGGGGAGCAGTCGGTGGAGAACGCCCGGCCGTTCCTCAACGGTCTGGTGCAGCGGGACTGCGAGATCGTCGTCGCCTCGGGGGCCCCGCAGGTGGCGGCGGCCGAAGCGGCGGCGGAGAAGAACCCGGAGATCCGGTTCGTGACGGTCGCCCGGGAGGGTGGCGCCGCGCACGACAACCTGGTGCGGGTGGCGCCCGGGGCGTCCGTGAAGGACGACGTCACGGCGACGCTGAAGCGGCTGGCCGGCGAGGACTGACGAGGACCGACGGGGCGTCCGCCGTCCTCGGCGGCGGACAATCCGGAAGAGTTCCCCCTTGCAGGCAAAGGAAGAGTAAAAAACGGCACCCTGGTGCGAACTGGCGTTCCGTCATCGGGCAGGCTCGCGAGGCTTTGTCACTATCGCTTTCGTAAAGGCTGGCCCATGCGTATACGCCGGGTCCGTAGCCCTCGCCTGTTCCCACCGGGTCGCACCGGCAGACGCAGGCTGAGGGCTACGGCTCTTTCCGTACTCATCTCTCTGTTCCTCATGCTCACCACCGAGTCGGCGCTCGCCGCGGGCGTCACGCTCGAACCGGTGAAGATGCCCAAGCTCTCCCTCTCGGGACTGTGGAAGTGGGTGAGCGAGAGTCCTCTCGACACCCCTGACCAGCAGGGCGGCACGGCCCGTGGCAAGAGCCACCACGCCTCCGCCGACGCCACGAGCCTCGAAGGCGAGGCCGGCCGCAAGCCGGGCAAGGGCAAGGGCGAGCTCCCGTCGTTCGAGCGGGAGACCGACGACCCCGCCGAGGTCCGCACCGGCAAGGCACCGGGCAGCGCCAAGAGCTTCGACGCGCGCACCAGCAAGCGTGACGCGAAGAAGTCCACGGCCACCTCGGACCACTACGTCAACGCCGACGGTTCCACCACCGTCCGCCACTACCCCGGCCGCACCAACTTCAAGGGCGCGGACGGCACGTGGAAGGCCATCGACACGAGCCTGACCGAGGACAAGGACGGACGTCTCCAGCAGACGGCCAACTCCCTCGACGTCGAGTTCGCGCCGGACGCCGCCGACAAGGCCCTCGCCTCCGTCGACTTCGGCAAGGGCCGCTCCCTCGCCTACTCCCTGCGGGACGCGGCGAAGACCGAGCCCACCCTCGACGCCGACGGCACCCTCACGTACGCCGGGGTCCTGCCCGATACCGACGTGCAGCTCGTGCCGCTCGCCGAGGGCTTCAAGGAGAACATCGTCCTGCGCTCCCCGCAGGCCGAGAACTCCTGGGTCTTCCCCCTCGACCTCGAGGGCCTCACCCCGCGTGTCGCCGCCGACGGCGACGTGGAGTTCACCGACGCCGACGGCAAGGTCACCGCGACCATCCCGCACGCGTACATGGAGGACTCCAAGGTCGACCCGCGCTCGGGCGACCCCGCCCAGTCCCGGGCCGTCACCTACGAGCTGACGACCGTCGACGGCAAGGCCGACGGGCAGCCCGCCCTGCGGATGACCGCCGACCGCGCCTGGCTCGACGACCCCGCGCGCGTCTACCCGGTGACCGTCGACCCGACGGTGACCGCGTCGAACTCCACGTACACGCAGAACACCATCGGCGGGGACCACTCCACCGAGACCCAGATCAAGGTCGGCTCGTACGACTCGGGCACCAACAAGACGAACTCGTTCCTGCAGTTCAACTCCCTCGGCACCACGCTCGCGGGGCAGCGGGTCACCGCCGCCACCCTGAACGTGTACGCCCTGTGGTCCTCGACCTGCGCGGCCCAGTCGTTCTCGGTGCACCCGATCACGCAGGCGTGGACGCCGTCCGCCGTCACGGCGTACCCCGGCCCGTCCTTCGGCGCCGCGATCGGCACCGCCACCCCGGCGCCCGGAGCCTCCTGCTCCAACAGCTCCGGCTCGGCGAGCGTCGGCGTGCGCATGCCGGTCACGCTCAACACGACGTGGTTCAACAACGTCGCCGGCGGGGCCGCGAACTACGGTCTGGCGCTGACCGCGCCGACCAACGACATGCTCCACTGGAAGAAGTTCCACTCCGACAACTCGGCGACCGCCGGCTTCCGCCCGGCGCTCGACCTGACCTACACGCCGAACACCGCGCCGCAGGTCAACGCCTCGTACCCGCCGGCCAACTTCCAGGCCAACACCCTCCAGCCGGAGCTGGTCGCCGTCGCGAGCGACGCCGACAAGGGCCCGAACCCGCTCTCGTACACCTTCGAGGTCTACGACAGCGACACCACCGGCACCCCCGTACTGGTGGCCACGTCCGGTGCGATCACCAAGGGCAGCTGGAAGGTTCCCGCCGGCAAGCTGAAGTGGTCGGAGAACTACGACTGGTACGTGGAGGTCAGCGACGGCACCTCGGCCGTCGTGGAAGGCAGCCGCTTCGCCACGGCCGTGCCGCAGCCGCCGGTCACCTCGGGCCTGTCGATGAACACCGACGGGCACGAGTTCGACCCCTCGGACGGCAACTACACCACCGAGGACACCGACGCCGACGTCCCCGTCATCGGCCCGTCGCTGGAGATCGACCGCTCGTACAACAGCCTCGACCCGCGCGTGGACTCCGCGTTCGGCGCCGGCTGGTCGACGATCGTCGACATGAAGGCCGTCGAGGTCAAGGACGGCACCGGGGCGCTCACCAGCGTGATCATCACCTACCCGGGTGGTGAGCAGGTCGCCTTCGGCCGGAACTCGGACGGCACCTTCGTGCCCCCGTCGGGCCGCTACGCGCGCCTCGCGGCCGTCACCGGCGGCTACACGCTCACCGACAAGGACTTCACGGCGTACGCCTTCACCCAGGCGACCGCGAAGGTGGGCACCTACGCGCTGAAGACCATCAAGGACTACGCGGGCCGCACCGAGACCTTCACGTACGACGCCAACAAGCGTCTGACGAAGATCACGAACGAGGTCTCCAAGCGGAACCTGGGCCTGACCTGGTACCAGCCGGTCTCGGCCACCGCCTGGCACGTCCAGACCGTCTACACCGACCAGGCCACGGCCGGCGACGCGAGCTCGGTCCAGACCTGGCAGTACACCTACACCGGTGACCAGCTCACCAAGGTGTGCCCGCCGGCCGACTGGACCAAGTGCACGACGTACACCTACGCCACCGGCAACCACTACCGCACCATGGCCCTCGACGCCGACCCGTTCGCCTACTGGCGACTCGGCGAGACCTCGGGCACGGTCGCGAAGGACGCCATCGACGCGAACCAGGGCCAGTACAACGGCACGTACAAGAACGTGACGCTGGGCGGCACCGGTCCCCTCGCGGGTTCCACGCAGAAGGCGGCGACCTTCAACGGCACCACCTCGTACGTCGAGATGCCGGCCGCACCGGGCGCCACGCCCTCGTACGTCTCGGTCTCGCTGTGGTTCAAGACGACGAGCACCGCGGGCGGCGTGCTCTTCTACTACGGTGACAAGCCCCTCAGCGACCCCGACCCGGTGGTCAACACCATCAAGAACACCCCCGCGGTGTACGTGGGCACCGACGGCAAGCTCCGCGGCTGCTTCGCGATGGCACCGAGCTGTGCGACGACCATCGTGTCCACGCCGGTCGTCACCGACGGCAAGTGGCACCAGGCGGTCCTGACCGCCGCCGCCACCAGCCAGACCCTGTACCTCGACGGCGCCCCGGTGGGCTCGCTCACCGGAGCCATCAACGACTGGGTCCAGCCGTACATCGCGCTCGGCGCGGGTGTGAACAACCGCGGCTGGCCGGCCATGAACCCGAACGACAAGCTCGGGCACTTCAACGGCCAGATGGCCGAGGTCGCGCTCTACTCCGAGCCGCTCGCGGCCGACGCGATCAAGGCCCAGTACGACTCCGCCACCCGGTCGGCCGGGCTGCTCCAGAGCATCACCACGCCGGGCGGGAAGACCCAGGCGTCGGTCGTCTACGACACGACCGACGACCGCGTCCTCCAGGCCACCGACGGCAACGGCGGCACCTGGAAGCTCAACCCGTCCACCATCACCGGCTCGTCCCAGGTCTACCGCTCCGCCGTCATGGGCACCGCCCCGGCCGGCTACTGGCGCCTGGACGACACCCAGGGCGCGGCGCAGGCCGCGAACCAGGTGAACACCGGCTTCGGCACGTACAACAACGTGATCCAGGGCGCCGAAGGCCCCTTCGGTCCGGGTGACGCGAGCGCGGCGACGTTCGACGGCTCGACCTCCTTCGTGGAGGTGCCGCACAACGTCTGGCACCAGACGCAGGACCGGTCCGTCGGACTGTGGTTCAAGACGGCCGAACCCGGCGTCATCATGGCCGACCAGGCCAGGGCGCTGAACGATCCGGCCGGTGTCGGCGGCGCCTACAGCGACGTGCTGTACGTGGGTGCCGACGGCAAGCTGCGCGGCCACTGGTGGTCCAGCACCTGCAACGCCACCAACACCCTGGGCTCCACGGCGACGGTGACGGACGACAAGTGGCACCACGCGGTGCTGTCCGCCACCGGAACCACGCAGACGCTCTATCTGGACGGCGTCAAGCAGGGCACGTGCACCGGCGCGGCCAACAGCCAGGCGACGGGCCGTACCTACATCGGTGCCGGGTTCGCCGCCAACTGGTTCAGCTCGCCCGGTGCGATCAGCTACTTCACCGGCTCGCTGGCCGAGGTCGCGGTCCACTCCAAGGGCCTGACCGAGGCCGACGTCGCCGCCCAGTGGGCCGCCTACAAGGCGTCCTCCGGCATCGCCCCGGTCAAGACCGTGACGTTGACCGACCCGACGGACAAGACCCTCACCTACGTGTACGACGCGGAGATGGGCAACCGCCTGCTCGCCGCGATCGACACCGAGGGCAAGCGGACCACGTACGGCTACGACACGGGTGGCTTCCTCCACACCGTGACCGACGCCAACGGCAACCGCTCCATCACCGGCCACGACGTGCGCGGCAACGCGGTCTCCCAGACCACCTGCCAGGACACCAAGGCCAACAAGTGCTCGACGGAGTACCACACGTACTTCCCGGACGCGACCACCGCGCTGCCGCCGATGGACCTGCGCAACGACCTGGTGCTCACCGAGCGCGACGGCCGTTCCTCGGGCCCGACGGACGACACGTACAAGACGTCGTACAGCTACGACACCGGGGGCAACCTGCTCTCGGTGACGACGCCGCCGGTCCCCGGCTTCCCGACGGGCCGCACGGCGACGACCACGTACACCACCACCGCCACTCCGGCGTTCGAGGGCGACCCCGTCAAGGCTCCGGCCGGTCTCGTCGCCCAGGTGACCACCCCGGGTGGCAAGAAGACGTCGTACACGTACTACGCCAATGGTGACCTCGCGGAGGTCACCGACGCCAACGGCGGCAAGGTGCGGTACACGTACGACAACCTCGGCCGGCAGATCGGCAAGACCGAGATCTCCGACGCCAACCCCGGCGGTCTGACGTCCTCGCAGACGTACGACAAGAACGACCAGGTCGTCACCGACACCGACCCGAAGGTCACCAACCGGGTCACCGGCGCGGTGCACCAGGCGAGGACGACGACGGCCTATGACGCGGACGGCAACGTCCTGTCCCAGTCGGTCGTCGACCTCACCGGTGGTGACACGGCGCGCACGACGTCCATGACGTACGACGCGTACAACCAGATGGTGACCAGGACCGACCCGGGCGGCGACACCACGTCGTTCGAGTACGACGTCTACGGCAACAAGGTGAAGGAGACGGACCCCGCGGGGACCGTCAACACCTACACCTTCGACGCCGAGCAGCGGCCGCTCACCACCAACCTGCTGAACTACACGGGTGACCCGTACAACCCGTCTCCCGCGACGACCCTCGTCCAGGAGTCCCGGGCGTACGACCCCGCCGGCCGGCTCGCGTCCATCACCGACGCCATGGGCTGGGTGACGGCGTACACCTACACCGACGACGGCCTCTCCGCGACCGTGGTCCGCAAGGACCCGCAGACCGGGAAGTCCTTCACGGAGCAGGCGAACACCTACGACGCCGCCGGCAACCTGATCGAGCAGGTCACCAACGACGGCCAGACCCGCACCGCCTTCACCGTCGACGCGGCCGACCGCACGGTGACCGAGACCCTCGACCCCAACGGGCTCGCCAGGACCTCGCACACCGCCTACGACCCCGACGACAACGTGGTGACCGAGACGGACCGCGACCCGGCGACGGGTGACGTGTCCACCACGGACACGCGGTACGACAACCTGGGCAACATCACCGGCACCACCGTCCACGACGGCACCACGGCCCCGGTGGCCCGCTACAAGCTGGACGAGACCACGGGCTTCGGCCTCGCGGACTCCTCCGGCGCCAACAACACCGGCAGCCACGGCACCGGCATGCACTGGAACACCGACCGGAGCGGCAGCGCCGCCTTCGACGGTGACGCCAACTCGTGGGCGCAGACCACGGGGCCGGTCGTGAACACGAGCGGCAGCTTCACGGTCTCCGCCTGGGTCAAGCTGACCTCCACGGCGGCCAACCGCACCTTCGTCGCGCAGGACGGCAAGGAGGCCTCCGGCTTCCAGCTGTACTACTCGACGGCGTCCGGCTGGACCTTCAACCGGCACGCGACCGACACCTTCGACCCCGCGATCGTGCGCGTGTCCTCGGGAACGGCCGCGGTCGCGGTCAACACCTGGACGCACCTGACCGGCGTGTACGACCAGGCGACGGCGAAGCTGCGCCTGTTCGTGAACGGCACGGAGGTCGGCACCGCCGCGACCTTCTCCACCCCGTGGGAGGCCACCGGGCCGCTCCAGCTGGGCCGCCGCTGGTACAAGGGCACCTACGCGGAGAACCACCTCGGCGGCCTGGACGACGTCCAGGTCTACGCGGAGGCGCTGACCCCGGCGCAGGTCACCGCCCTGAAGGGCGGCACCCTGCCGGCCGCGGGCAGCTCGGTCCGCACGACCACGTGGAAGCTGGACCAGCGCGGTCTGCCGGTGTCCCAGACGGACACCGCGGGCAACGTCACGGACTACGGCTACGACGAGCTCGGGCAGCAGACGTCGGTCACCGAGCCCGCGGTGATGGCGGAGCAGAACGGCGGGACCGCGGTCTCCGTCCGCCCCGTCACCATGACCGGCTACAACACCTTCGGTGAGCCGACGGAGACGTCGGACCCGCTGGGCAACGTGACGACGACGGCGTACGACGCCGAGGGCCAGGAGTCCTCGACGACCTCGCCGCAGTACCTGGCACCGGGGGCCTCGACCCCGATCACGGCCACGTCCTACAACGAGTACAACAAGCTCGGACAGGTCACGGCCGAGGTCGACCCGCTGGGCAACCGCACCACGTACTCGTACACGCAGCTGGGCGACCTGGCCTCGGTCACCGAGCCGGGCGGCGGTACGACGAAGTACACGTACTCCACCAACGGCGACCAGCTGTCGGCCATCCGGCCGAACGGCGCCCGCCAGGAGAGCACGTACGACTACCTGGGCCGCGAGCTGACCAGCACGGACATCGTGCGCCAGCCGACCCAGCGGGCGTACACGGCGATCAACGAGTACAACGCGCCGGGCGGCGAGCTCTCGCGCGTCGTCTCGCCGACGGGCGTCTCCGAGTCGTACAAGTACAACGCGGTGGGCGAGGTCACCGAGGTCACGGACGGCGCGGGCAAGGTCTCGCGCTTCACGTACGACATGGACGGGCAGCCGCTCACGGTCACCGAGCCCGACGGCACCAGCACCCGCAACACGTACGACGGCTTCGGCCAGCTGGTGAAGACGGACGACCTGGACGAGACCGGTGCCGTGCTGCGCACGGCGAGCACCGGTTACGACCGGGCCGGCAACCTGGTCTCGGCGACCGATCACCGCGGTCACACGAAGACCTTCTCGTACGACGCCTCGGGGCTGATCACCAAGGTCGTCGAGCCGGTCTCCGCGACCGAGTCGATCACCACGACCTACGGGTACGACGCGGCGGGCAACCAGACCCGCTTCACCGACGGGCGGGGCAACCCGTTCCTGACGACGTACAACACGTGGGGTCTGCCGGAGTCGCAGATCGAGCCGTCGACGCCGACGCATCCGAACCTCACGGACCGGACGTTCACGGCGGTCTACGACGGCGCGGGCCGGATCAAGGAATCCCTCTCCCCCGGTGGGGTGAAGATCTCCTTCGAGTACGACGTGAAGAGCCGGCTGGTCCGCCAGTCGGGTACGGGTGCGGAGGCCGCCACGGCCGACCACACGTACGACTACGACGCGGACGACCGGATCACGGCGGTCGCGGGGCTCGGTACGGAGAAGAACACCTTCTCCTACGACGACCGCGGTCTGCTGCTCTCGACGACCGGTCCGTCCGGCACCTCTTCCTTCGCGTACGACGGCGACGGCGGGATGACCTCCCGAACGGACGCCTCGGGCACGTCGACCTTCGGCTATGACACCGCCGGCCGTCTGAAGACGGCCAACGACGGTCTGACGGGCTCGACGGCGACGTACGGCTACGACGTCAACAGCAACGTGACGACGATCGACTACGGCACGGGCAAGGCGAAGCGCAGCTTCGGCTACGACAAGCTCGAACGCCCGACCAGCGACACGCTGACCTCGCCGACCGGCAAGACGCTCGCGTCCTTCACCTACGGGTGGGACGCGAACGACAACATGACGTCGAAGACGACGACGGGGCTCGCCGGTTCGTCGGCCAACACGTACACGTACGACTGGGCCGACCGCGTCACGTCCTGGAACAATGGGACGACGAACGAGGTCTACGGCTACGACGCGTCCGGCAACCGGACCCGGGTGGCCGGCGACACCTACACCTACGACGCCCGGAACCGGCTGACCTCGGACGGCCACAGCGCCTACACGTACACCGCGCGCGGCACGCTGGCGTCGGTGACGGACGAGGCGAGCCGGGTCACGTCGATGAAGGTGGACGCCTTCAACCGGGTGATCCAGGAGGGCGACCGCACCTACGCCTACGACGGTCTCGACCGCGTCCTGGACGCCAAGGACGACACGGGCACCTCGGTCTACTCCTTCCAGTACAGCGGCACCGGCAACGACGTGGCCTCGGACGGCGTGACGTCCTACAGCCGTGACGCCGGTGGCGACCTCGTCGGCGTGAAGACCGGATCCACCGCCGTGCTGGCCCTGAAGGACCTGCACACCGACGTGGTGGCGCAGTTCACCACGACGGGCGAGGCGCTGGCCGGCTCCACGACCTACTCGCCGTTCGGCGAGGTCGTGCAGTCCTCGATGATGCTCGGCGCGCTGGGCTACCAGTCCGGCTGGACCGACCCGTCGACGGCCAAGGTCAACATGGCCGCGCGCTGGTACTCGCCGGAGACCGGCCAGTTCAACAGCCGTGACACCGTCTCCCTCAGCGGGGTCCCGAACTCGATCTCGGCCAACCGGTACGCGTACGCGGACGGCAACCCGATGACGGGCATGGACCCGACCGGTCACTGGCCGGGCTGGGCCGACAAGATCGTCAAGAAGGTCAAGAAGAAGGTCAAGAAGACCGTCAAGTCGGCCTACAAGCACGTCAAGAAGGCCGTCAAGAAGGTCGCCAAGGTCGTCAAGAAGGCCGCCAAGAAGGTCAAGAGGGCGGTCAAGAAGGCGGTCAAGAGGGCCAAGAGGGCGGTGCGGAAAGCCGTCCGGTACGTCGCTGACAGCGTCAAGAAGGTGAAGAGATACGTCAAACGCGTCTACAAGCGCGTGAAACGTGTCGCCCACAAGGTCGTCAAGCACGTCAAGAAGGCCGTACGCAAGGTCGCCAAGGCCGTCAAACACGTCGCCAAGAAGGTGGTCAAGGCAGCCAAGAAGGTCGGCAGAGCCGTCAAGAAGGCGGCTAAGGCGACAGCCAACTTCGTCAAGCAGCACGCCTCCACCATCGCCTCCGTTGCCGTCGGCATCGCCGTCTTCGCGGGCTGCACCGCGATCACGGCCGGTGTGGGCGCCATCGGCTGTGCCGCCCTCGCGGGCGCCGCGGCCAACGGCGTGGGCTACATGATGAGCGACGGTCCGAAGTCCGTCGGCGGCTTCCTCGGAGCGGTCGCCGTCGGCGCCGTGACGGGCGCTGCCGGTGGCGTCGGCGGCCGTCTCGCGGCGGGCGCCGCGGGCAGGCTGCTCTCCGGTACGGCCGGCAAGGTCGGCGTGAACGTCGCGGAGAACGCCGGTGAGGAAGCCCTCACGGGTGCGGTCGAGTACGGCACCTCCTGTGTGAACAGTGAGGAGGGCTGCTCGGTCGCCGGAGCCGCGAAGGCGGCGTCGGTCGGTGCCGTCATGGGCGGCGCGTTCGGCGCGAAGGGCAAGGGCAACGGCGCGAAGGGCAAGTCGTCTCCGGAGCCGGACGGTGGTTCGAGCGCGGGCTGCCCGGTTCCGCACAGCTTCACGGGCAAAACGCCCGTGCTGATGGCGGACGGCAAGACCAAGGAGATCTCCAAGGTCAAGGTCGGGGACAAGGTCCAGACGGCCGAGCCCGGCAAGAAGACGAAGGAGATCCACAAGGTCAAGGACGTGATCGTCACCAAGACCGACCGGGACTACGTCGACGTCGTCGTAGCCACGAAGGCCGGTCCCAAGACGATCGAGACCACCAAGCACCACCAGTTCTACGAGGCCACCCGGAACTCCTGGACCCAGGCGGGCGACCTCCAGGTCGGCCAGAAAGTCCAGAACGGCGACGGCGGGCTGACGGCGATCGTCGAGGTCAAGTCGTACACGGCGCAGCGCGTCACGTACGACCTGAGCGTCGAGGGCCTGCACACGTACCATGTGCTGGCGGGTGAAACCCCCGTCCTCGTGCACAACATCGGCGGACGCAAGGGGGGATATGGTGAGGCTGCCTGCAAACTCTTCTTCCCGGGCGAGCATGCGGTTGATTCGATTCCGGCGCGAAGCCAGGACCGTGATTTCACCGAGGCGGAGAAGCGAGCTGTCAACGCCCTGGGTGACAAGCACGGTTGTCACACCTGTGGGAAGACCAACTCCGGTTATCCGAAGGGCACATGGGTGAAGGACCATCAGCCGGTCTCGACCTTTGTCCCGAAGGATATTCCTCAGCGCCTGTTCCCACAGTGCCGTAAATGCAGTGGTGATCAAGGTAGGATGGCGGCGCAGATGAACAGGGATAAGATAAATCCCTATACGGACTACTAGCTTGACTGTGAGGAGGGGTTCGAAAAATGACTTCCGGTCGAGAAGGCCTGGCATTCGAAGTCGGAGTGCCCTGGGGGCTTCTCCGCGTCGAAGCGGTAGGGGGGAATGAAGACATCCCTGAGATCGATCCGACCTCTTCGCCGGTGGAGGCGAACGCGACCTGCATGGTGATCGCGGTCGTCCATCCCGACATCGGTCAGGTCGGTGTGGTGGTGACCCGTGACGAGGGCACCGGCGCCGAGCAGCCCGTGGAGGTCTTCGACGGATTCCTCGACCTGCCCGAGGAGGAGATCGAGATCGCGGACCTCGTGGGGGACGACTTCTCCCACCGGGTGCCCGTGGCGGGTCCACGCGCACGGTTGCGCGTCACGGTGGACGACCCGGAGATGGCACAGAAGGTGACGATCTTCGTTTCACCTGCCTGATCCGATGAGAAAGAGCCCTGCCGGGGAGGTTCCCGGCAGGGCTCTTTCCATGGTGGGGCAGTGGTCCGTGGTGACTCATGGGAGCGCCCTGCGGAGCGAATGCCCAGCGGGGCGCTTCTGTTGTCGTCGAGCGACCGCCCGCGAGGCGTTCAGCCCGTCTTCGCCCAGTCCCCGCACCCCGACGACTTGAAGTAGCCGTCCTTCGCCGTGACCTTCACGACGGCCGTGCCCGTCACGTTGTCGTTCGCGAGGATCGAGTCCAGGCCGTGGCCCGCGTCCTTCGAGCGCTCCCAGTAGCACTCGGCGTCCTTGTTGCCCGTGGACTTGTACGTGCCGGGGGCGATGTCGACGCCCACCTTGAACATGCCCCCGTCGCCCTTGAGCGTGGTCTGCGGGGTGCCCTTCGCCTTCGGGTCGACGGCCTCCCACGTACCGCAGCCGGAGGACTTGAAGAGCTTGTCCGAGGTCTTGATCTCGACGTAGGCGGTGCCCGTCACGTTGTCGTTGGCGAGGGTCGAGTCCAGTTCGCCCGAGGCGTCCTTGGCGCGCTCCCAGTAGCACTCCGCGTCCTTGTTGCCCGTGGAGCGGTAGAGGCCGGGCTTCACGTCCGCGCCCACCTCGAAGTCGCCGTCGCCGTCGATCGTGGCGACCTTCTTCTCGGGGGCTTCGGGGGCCTTGGACTCCGGGGCCTTCTTGTCGCCGCCCTGCTTCGCGGGCTGCTCCTGCTTGGCGCCGGCCTGCGGGGACTCGCTGTCGCCGCCCCCGCCCACCGCCGCGCCGATCACGATGACGGCGACGATCGCGCCGGCGCCGGTGAGGACCTTGTGACGGGCGAACCAGTTGCGCTGCTGCTGCTGAGACATGGCTGTGGCACCTTCCGGGGCGCTGTGAGGACTCCGTGTTCCGATGACGTAATCACATCAGAGACTGTGAACCGAGTCAACATGGTTCACAGGATTTGAGTTCACTCACGCTGTGAACCGGTGTGGGCGGTAGGCTCGGTGTGTTCACACACGGACGAGGGGAGTCGGACAGGTGCCCGAAGAGAGCGCGACAGAGGTCACCGCCGCCGGTATCGCCCGGCTGGCCGGGGTCGGCAGGGCCGCCGTGAGCAACTGGCGCCGCCGCCACGCCGACTTCCCCCGGCCCGTCGGAGGGACGGAGACCAGCCCCTCCTTCGCCCTCGGCGAGGTCGAGCAGTGGCTCCGCGACCAGGGGAAACTGGCCGAGGTCCCGCTCCGCGAGCGCGTCTGGCAGCAGCTCTCCGGCCACCCCGCCGGCACCGTTGCCGGCCTCGTGCACACCGGCTGCGTCCTGCTCCTCCTCCGCGAGCGGCCGCGCGCGTGGACCGCGCTCGGCGCGCTCCCCGACGACCGGCTCCCCGGGGTCCTGTCCGAGGCCCTCGAAGAGGTCCTCACCGTCCGCTTCGGTCTGCCGAGGGCCGTCCGCACCCCCACCGCCGCCGAGACCGCCCCCGCCGTGCCCCTGCTCCGCGCCGCCGCGGAACTGGCCACCGAACTGGGAGGCGCGCGCCAGGCCTTCGAGTTCCTGCTCGGCCGCCACCTGGACGCCAACCCCCGGCAGTACACGCTCACCCCGCCCCCGCTCGCCGAGCTCATGGCGGAGCTCGCCGCCGCCGCCGTGCCCGACGGCCGCCCCCTCGCCACCGTCGTCGACCCGGCCTCCGGCACCGGCGGCCTGCTGCGCGCCGTCCCCCACCCCGCCGCGCTGTACGCCCAGGACGCCGACCCCGACCTGGCCGCCCTCACCGCCCTGCGGCTCGCCCTCCACGGGGACGCCGACATCCGCGCCGCCACCGCCGACACCCTCCGCGCCGACGCCTTCCCGGCCCTGGCCGCCGACGCGGTCCTGTGCCACCCGCCGTTCAACGAGCGGGCCTGGGGCCACGACGAACTCGCCTACGACCCGCGCTGGGAGTACGGCTTCCCGGCCCGCACGGAGTCCGAACTGGCCTGGGTGCAGCACGCCCTCGCCCGGCTCCGCGACGGCGGGACCGCGGTCCTCCTCATGCCGCCCGCCGTCGCCTCCCGCCGCTCCGGCCGCCGCATCCGCGCCGACCTCCTGCGCCGCGGCGCGCTCCGGGCCGTGGTCGCCCTCCCGGCCGGCGCCGCGCCCCCGTACGGCATCCCGCTCCACCTCTGGGTCCTCGTCCGGCCCGGCGGCGACCAGCGGCCCCCGGCGGAGACCCTGTTCGTGGACACCGCCGGGCTCGCCCCGGACGCCGGCCGCGACAAACTGCCCTGGACCACCCTCCGGAACACGGTCCTCGACGCCTGGGCGGGCCGGGGCGGCGGCGAGTCCGTGGCCCGCGCCGTCCCCGTCATCGAACTCCTCGACGACGAGGTCGACCTCGCCCCCGCCCGCTACCTCACGGCCCCCGCGGCCGGCGGCACCGCACCCGAACTCGCCACGGTCCGCGAGCGCCTGGACGAGACGCTGCGCCGCACCCGGGGCCTCGCCCCCACCCCCGTCCCCGCGCGCTCCGGGCCCCGCCCGCTCACGACCGTCGGCGAACTGGCCCGCACCGGCGCCCTCCAGCTCCGTACCGGTGGCTCCGGCACGGCGCCCGGGGGCGACGACGTCCCCGTCCTCACCGAGCACGACGTCCTGTCCGGCGGGGCGCCCTCCGGCACCCTGCCCGGCGGCGGTCCGGCCGAGGAGCCCGTCCTCGTCGCCGAGGGCGACGTCGTCGTCCCCGTCCTCGGCGGCGGCTCCGTGACCCGGGTCGTGGACGCGGCCACCGCGGGCGCCGCCCTCGGCCGCAACCTCCAGCTCCTGCGGCCCGATCCGGCCGCCCTCGACCCCTGGTTCCTCGCCGGCTTCCTGCGCGGCACCGCCAACAACCGGCAGGCCAGCAGCTTCGCCTCGACCGCGACCAGGCTCGACGTGCGCCGCCTCCAGCTGCCCCGGCTGCCCCTCGCCGACCAGCGCCGCCACGGCGCCCACTTCAAGTCCCTCGCCGAGTTCGAGGAGGCCCTGCGGCTGGCCGCCCGCCTCGGCGAGCAGCTGGTGCAGGGCCTGTACGACGGCCTCGCCGACGGAAGCGTGGAACCCGGGTGACGACGCGGGCGTGGAGCCGGGGCCGGGAGGGTCTTACTCTCTTAGCCTGATCATCCGTCTGGGGGAGCGTCGTATGTACGGTCAGGTGCCCACACCCGCGCCGGCCCGGGCCACCGGCCCGTCGGCGGCCACGATCACCGTCCGCGTGCTCATCACGGTCCTGGTCGTGCTGTCCCTCGGCTTCCTCGCGTGGGTGGCGATGCTCCGGATCGCGATCATGCGGCGGTCCGGGCGCGACTGGGCGCTCTTCTGGGTCCACCTGGTCTTCAACATCGCCTGTGTGGTGCCGCTGGAGCAGCGGTTCGCCGGCACGTGGATGAACACCGCCGGCATGGTGGTCCTGCTCGTCCAGATGGCGATCGTGACCTGCTACTTCCTGGTCGTCGACATCCGTCACCACCAGCCGGCCCCGGTCCTGGTCATGGTCCCGCCCCCGCCCGCGCAGCCGCCGGCCCAACCGCCGTACCGGCCGCTCGGGTACGCGTACGGCGCCGACGGCACCCCCGTCACGGCGTCGGGCCCGCTCGCCGCACCCAACCCGTACCTCTCCGCCGCCGCGCCGCCGCTCGTGGTGCCCGTGCCCCAGCCGCCCCAGCCGCCCGCCGGGCCCCGGATCGACCAGGTCCGCGCCGAGCTGGACGAGCTGAGCGACCTCCTCCGCACCCACGGAGAAGGCGACGAGCGGGCGTGAACGGACGTGTCATCGGCGGGCGCTACGAGCTCGCCACCGTCATCGGCCAGGGCGGCATGGGCCAGGTCTGGACGGCGTACGACGGAAGGCTGGACCGCCGGGTCGCGGTGAAGCTGCTCCGCCCGGCCACCATGACGGGCCCCGAGACCGCCGCCGAGGAGCTGCGGCGCCGTTTCGTGCGGGAGTGCCGGGTGACCGCGCACGTCGACCACCCCGGGCTCGTCACCGTGCACGACGCGGGCAGCGACGGCGACGACCTCTACCTCGTCATGCAGTACGTGGAGGGCGCGGACCTCGCCGACCACCTCGCCGAGCACGACCCGTACCCCTGGCCGTGGGCGGTCTCCGTCGCCGCGCAGCTGTGCGCGGTGCTCGCCGCCGTCCACGCCGTGCCGATCGTGCACCGCGACCTCAAGCCGCGGAACGTGATGGTCCGCCCGGACGGGTCGGTCGTCGTCCTCGACCTGGGCGTCGCCTCCGTCCTGGACGCGGACACCACCCGGCTCACCCACACCGGCTCGCCCATCGGCAGCCCCTCGTACATGGCACCCGAGCAGGCCATGGGCGGCGCCGTCGGCCCGTCCACCGACCTGTACGCCCTCGGCGTCCTGCTCCACGAACTCCTCAGCGGCACCGTGCCGTTCGCCGGGTCCACCGCGCTCGGTGTCCTCCACCGGCACCTGTACGAGCCTCCCGTACCGCTCCGGCAGCTGCGGCCCGAGGTGCCCGGGACCCTCGAAGCGCTGGTGCTGCGGCTGCTCGCCAAGGACCCGCGGGAGCGCCCCTCCGGCGCGCACGAGGTGTACGAGCACCTGCTGCCGCTGCTCCCCGCGCGCGGGGCCCCCGCGGGACCCCTCGACCCGACCCGGCCCTTCCTCCGCCCGCACGCGCCCTGGCCCGACCGCCCGGCGGCGCACCCGTCGGCCGTCGCCCCCGCGTTCCCGGCACCGGCGTCGGTGCCGACACCGGTTCCGACACCGACACCGACACCGACACCGACACCGACATCGACACCGGCACCGGTTCCTGTTCCGGCGCAGGCCACACCGGCGGCCCGGCCCGACGTCGCCGCCGCCGTCGACGAGGTCAAGCGGCTGCTCGGGGAGGGCTCGCTCACCCAGGCCGTGGACGTCCTCGGCGGGATCCTGCCCGCCGCCGCGGCCGAGCACGGCGAGGCTTCGCCGGTCGTCCGCATCCTGCGCAAGCAGTACGCGTCGACGCTGATGGACGACGGCCAGTACCGGCGCGCCCTGCCGGAGCTGCGCCGGCTCGTGGCGGACCGCGACGCCGAGGCGGGGCCGGGGGATCCGCAGGTCCTGCGGTTCCGGTACGACGTGGCCCTCTGCCTGGAGCAGTTGGGGGAGACGGCGGCCGCGCTCACGGAGTTCCGCGCGGTCCTGCCGTACTACGAGTCGGACCTCACCCGCGCCTTCGACATCCGGCAGCGGATCGGGCTGCTCCTCGTGGCGGCGGGCGAGCACACGGCGGGACAGGACCAGCTCCAGCGGCTGCTGTTCGACGCGGAGCGCGCGTACGGCCCGTATCACCCGCTTCCGGTGGACTTGCGGCGTGTGCTCGCGCACCAGCGGCAGCTGGGGCCGCGCTCCTGACGTGACGACAGGATCACGACTCGGCAAACGATCGGGAAGTGGATCTTACTGATCCTTTTTGCCTGATTTGGTGCATGTAGCGTTCGCGTCTGATCATGTTCGCGCTCAAAAGGAACCTCTCATGACGACGCCGTCCGCGCCCCCCGCCCCCGAGCGGCCCGCCGCTCCCGAGCAGCAGCCCGCCGCCCCCGCGAAGAAGGGTGGCCGCCTCCTCAAGAAGGTCGGCGGAGTCGTCGTCGCGATCGTCATCGCCCTCGCCGTGAAGTTCGGCCTCCCGTACCTCACCGGCGAGGCCCCGGTGCACGCCCAGGTCGGCGAGTGCGTCACCGTGACGGGCCCCGACAACGACCCCAAGGTCGACACCACGGACTGCTCCTCCGGGAAGCCCGACCTGTTCAAGGTCGTCAAGGTCATCGACAACACCTTCGACGTGAACCGGTGCGGTGCGGAGCTCTCCGCGCTCGCGCAGGAGCTGAACTCGGACAAGTTCGTCCTCTGCCTCGAAGAGGTCGCCGCGAAGTAACCGCGCGTCGCGACTCCGCGAAGGGCCGGGACCCGCCACGGGGCCCGGCCTTCGTTCCGGCTGGATAGTAGCCATGGCTATCATAGCCATGTACGGTATCTCGGGTGAGTGAAGCAACGGAGAGAGCCACGGCGGGATTCCTGGTCTGGCGCCTGTCGACGAAGTGGCGGGTGGCCGTCGACCGGGCGGTCGCGCCGCTGGGCCTGACCCACGCCCAGTACGCGCTGATGGGGTCGCTGTACGGCATGTCGCGCTCCGGGCTGCGGCCCAGTCAGCGGCGGCTCGCCGACCACACCGGTCTCGAAGCGCTGTACGTCTCCAAACTCGCCCGCGCCCTGGAGACCGCCGGACTCGTCACCCGCACCCGGGACCCCGACGACCCGCGCGCCATGCAGCTGTCGCTCACCGAGGAAGGGCGCGACGTCACGCGCCGCGCGATCGGGGTGGTCCAGGGTCTCCTCGACCAGCTCCTCGCGCCGCTCGGGGGACAGGACGGCCCGCACGCCCGGCGGTTCGCCCGCGACCTCGCGACCCTGCTCGACGCACCTCTTGATCCGCATCCTCTTGATCCACCCGCCGAGAACGACGAGGAGCAGTCATGACCACCACCGCGTCCACGACCGCGACCACCACCGCGTCCACCGCCGCACCCACGACCAACGGCCGGGTCATAGCCCTGGCGCACTACGCCGCCCGCGCCCTCCTGGAGGGCGTACTGACCCGCCACGGGGCCACGTTCGAGCAGAGCGTGACGCTCCAGGCCGTCGTGCGCGCCGGCGGCTCCGCCGGCCGCGACGAGCTCGTCGCCGACGTCACCGGCTCGCTGAAGAACGACCCGTCGGCCGTGCACGGCGTGATCGAAGGACTGACGGCCGCCGGACTGCTGGAGGCCGACCCGGCGGAGACCTCCCGGCTGCGGCTCACGGACGCCGGGCGGGAGCTGCACGAGAGCGCCGGCGCCGAGTCCGCCCTGACCTCCGCCCGGCTGTACGCCGGCATCCCGGCCGAGGACCTCGCCGTCGCGGGCCGCGTGCTGACCCTGATCACCGAGCGCGCGAACGCCGAGCTCGCGGGCGCCTCCTGACCGTCGGAACCGTCGGAACCGCCGGAACCGCCGGACTGGTTCGGCCGCCGGGCCACCGGCCGCCGGCCGCCCCCCGAGCGTGGATTCGTTACGGCATCTGACCGGCGTCCAGGCGTGTCAGACGGCCCGGAGCGCCCGGCCGGCCGCATGGTCCCCGCATGACGAAGTCGAGCAGGCCCCTCGGGTTCACCGCCTGTGCCGCCGCGTGCGCCGTCGGCGCGCTGGCCGCCCTCCCGGCCGGGGCGGTGGCCCCCCACGCGTACGCCTCCCGGGTCGACGTGGGCAACCCCGTCGCCGGCGGCAACGGCTACGGGGTCGTCACCGAGAAGGACGCCCTGCTCGGCAGTACGGAGTCCGAGGGGCCCGTCGCCGTCGGCGGCAACCTGTCCTACGGCTCCGGCTACGACGTCTCGCTCCGCACCGCCGGAACCTTCACCGCCCCCGGCGACGCCCGCCCCACCGCCCTCCTCGTCGGCGGCCGGATCGCGCACGGCGCCGACAGCCGGGCCGGCGTCCTGAAGGTCCTGTCCGACGGCTACGTGAAGATCGGCGACCTCACCGGCAGCGACGTCGTCACGAAGGACGGCGACAACGCCGCCGTCCACACCCGGGTCACCGCCACCGGCGCCGGGCACGACCCCACGCCCCGCGTCGAACTCACCGCCGACCAGCCCGCCGCCTCCGTCGGCCCCGCGCCCGGCCTCATGGACTTCACGGCCCTCTTCGGCGCCTACCGCGACCGC
This sequence comes from Streptomyces sp. NPDC058664, assembly GCF_042716635.1. Lineage (NCBI taxonomy): Bacteria > Bacillati > Actinomycetota > Actinomycetes > Kitasatosporales > Streptomycetaceae > Streptomyces > Streptomyces sp. NPDC058664. Next base: position 183,254 of record NZ_JBHXRW010000004.1, read on the forward strand.
GCCGACGCGCTCGCCACCTGCGCGGACAACGTCGAGATCGTCGACCGGGGCCGCGTCACCCCGGTCGCGGGCCGCACCAACGTCCTCCGCCTCACCGGCGCCGAGCTGAACCGGCTCTCCGAGCTGACCTTCCTCGACCGGCCCACCGCCACCGGACCCCTCGTCATCGACGTCGACACCACGGCCACCGGCGGAGTCCTCACCTGGGACGTCCCCGACCTGGCCGGGATCAGCGGCGCCGACGCGCCGTACGTCCTGTGGAACTTCGCCGACGCCACCGACATCACCATCGACGCCGGCGACACGATCGAGGGAACGGTCTACGCCCCCCGCGCGCACCTCACCGACCTCGACCCCGCCGGCATCGAGGGCGACGTCATCGTCCGCTCCCTGACCGCCGGCCCCCTCGACGAGGCCGACACCCGCGCGGCGGCCGGCCGGGGCGGCGCCCAGCGCACCTCACGGGCCCCCGCGAACGCGGGCGAGATCCACTACGCCCCGTTCGCGGCGAAACTGACGTGCGGCGAGGCCCCGACGCCGACGCCGAAGGACCCGACGCCCACTTCCACGGATCCGACCCCGACCGAACCGACTCCCACCCCGACGGACCCGACCCCCACGCACCCCGAGCCCTCGGAGTCGACCCCCGTCCCGGCCCCGTCCCCGACCGACCCGGGCTCCGGCCTCGCCGAGAGCGGCACGGGCGTCCGTACCTACGCGGCGGCCACCCTCGCCGTACTGAGTACCCTTGGGGGCCTGCTGCTGATCCGGCGGTTCAGGCACTGAGCCGGCCCGGGGCGCCGGGAACGCCGGATCGAAACGTACGGAGGCGGAAGACGTGACGGAAGCCGTCCCCACGGCCATCGTGCGGACCGCCCGGCTCGACCTCGTGCCGCTCGCCGTCGCGCACGCCGACGAGATGGCCGGGGTCCTGGCCGACCCCGCCCTGCACACCTTCATCGGCGGCGCCCCGCTGACCGCGCCCGAACTCCGCGCGCGGTACGAGCGGCTGGTCGCCGGTGCGCCGGACCCGGCCACGGTCTGGGCGAACTGGGTCGTACGGCTCCGGGCCGAGGGCCGGCTGACCGGGACCGTGCAGGCCACGGTCACCGACGGCGGGCGGGCCGCGGAGATCGCCTGGGTGATCGGCACGGACTGGCAGGGCCGGGGGATCGCCCGGGAGGCGGCCGAAGGACTCGTCGGCCTCCTCGTGGAGCGAGGAGTACGGACGGTCGTGGCCTACGTCCACCCGGACCACACGGCCTCCGCCGCCGTCGCCCGCGCGGCCGGCCTCGCCCCGACGGACCGCGTGGAGGACGGCGAGATCCGCTGGGAGGGACCCGCACCCGCCCGGTGAGCCCGGTGAGCCCCTTTCGGGCGCGGCCCCCTCAGCCGCCGCGGGCCGTCCGGGCGGCGGCCCCCCTCGCGGCCAGGACCACACCCAGGAGCAGCAGCGCCGCCACCGCGCCCGCCGCGAGGCCGGCCCGGAGGCCCGGGGGGCGGAAGGAGCAGTCCAGCGTCGTGGCGCCGGGGCGGACGTCGACCGCGAGCAGCCCGCCGTACGAGACCGCCCGCGCGCCCTCGCAGCGCCAGCCCGCGATCCGGGGGGCCGCCACGACCGCCGTGCCCGTCGTGCCGGGCGGGAGGCCGGCCCGTATGCCGTCCGATGTGACGTGGACCGAGGTCGCCGCACGGGCGCGCAGGGCCGCGACCGCCGTGCGGAGGCGGTCGTGGTCCAGGCAGCCGAGTTCGCCGGGGCCCGGCAGGACCGGCCGCAGGCCGGGTGTCCGCTGGACGCCCAGGGACGTCATCGCCGCCCGCCGCTTCGGCTGCCCGCCGAGGAGCCGGACCTCGCGGTCGCCGAGGCGGGCCGGGCCCGTCGCGTCGGGCGCCCACAGGAACACCTCGGTGCCGACCGGGCAGGCGCCCGCGCGCGGAGCCCCGTACACCCGGGATCCGAGCAGGAGTTCCTGGTTGCGGAAGGGCGACGGACCGTAGACCGGGGCGGGGCCCGCCGGCCGTACCGTCACGAGCGGCAGATACGTCTCCGTACGGACGACCGCGCCGTCCCGCCACCGCGCCCCCACCCCGAACAGCGCGTCCGTCACCGGGTTGTCCAGGCTCAGCAGGTTCCGGCCCCGTGAGGTCCAGCCGCCGCCGAGCGCGGTCAGCGTGTCCGTCAGGACCGCCGGGGTGTGGCTGGAGTAGTACGCGGCGCCCTGGCCGCCGAGCAGCAGCGGATCGTTGCCCGCGACCCGGGGCAGCCCGGCGTCCGTGCGGTACGCGGGCCAGCCGTCGGCCGCCGCGAGGGCCGCCGCACGCCGCTCCTGCGCCACGCCGAGGGGCGGGTAGTCGTCGAGCCGGACGAGCCGTTCCCGGTCCGCGTACGCCGTCGTCGCCGCCGCCTGGCCGAGTACGGTCCCGACGACCAGGAGCGCGCCGAGCACGCCGTACCGGCCCCGCGCCGGGAGCAGCAGCGCGCCCGCCACCGCCGCCAGGCCCGCGCCCGTGAACAGCAGCGCCCAGCCGGTGAGGAACGGACTGGGCAGCGCGCCCGCCGCCAGGACCAGGACGACCGCCGTGCCGCCGAGCAGCGACCGGCGGTCGGGGCGGCCGTGAGCGAGGCCCGTCCAGGCGGCGAGGACGAGGACACCGGAGAGGACGAAGGTCTGGCGGTACGGGCTGCCGTTCGGGGTCGCGAAGGCGTGCCAGAGCAGGTGCGTCGGGCCCCACTGCATCGAGACGACGACCGCCGCGCACAGGCCCGCCCACAGCCACCGCTCCCGGCCCGGCACGTCCCGGCGGAACAGCAGCGCCCCCGCGAGCAGGAGCACCGCCGTGCAGACGAAGGCCGCCGGGGTCGCGAAGCCGTACGTCACCGGGAGCAGCCGGGCCAGGACGTCCGTGGCGGGCGCCGGGTCGAACTCCCGGACCAGACCGGGGTGGGCGCGGCGCGAACCGAGGAGGACGGGGACGAGGACGGGAGCCGCGAGGCCGGTCCCGATCGCCGCCGTCACCACCGCCCGGACCGCCGTCCGCCACCGGAAGGAGTCCGTCACCGCCAGGCGGACGAGGAGGACGAGCGCCGCGCCCAGGACCGCCATGTAGGCCGTGTAGAAGTTGGCCGCCCAGCAGACCGCGACCACCAGCGGCCCGAGGAGCGGCCGCCGGCCCTCCCGCACCCACTCGCCCACCAGGCAGAGCAGCGGGAAGGCGATCAGGCCGTCCAGCCACATCGGGTTGTACGTGCCCTCCGCGAGCGACCAGCCGCACAGCGCGTACGAGGCGCCCAGGGCCGCCGCCCACCACCAGGAACCCGGGCCGAGGCGGCGCAGCAGGAAGGTCATGGCCGCCGCCGCGACCGCCGTCTTCAGGACGGTGACCGCGTACACCGCGTACTCGACGTCCCCGCGCGGGAAGAGCGCGACCAGCGGGGCGAAGGGGCTCGACAGATAGGTGCCGTAGTCGGGGAGGAAGCTGGTGCCCCAGCCCGCCCGCCAGTCGAGCAGGAGCCCGCCGTCCGCCCGGCCGCGCAGCAGGTCCCACAGGTGCGCGTGGAAGGGCGTGAACTGGTTCGCGAGGTCGTTGACGGCCCGGTGGCGCGGCCCGAAGGGGAAGACCCGGGCGGCGGCGTCCCCGCCGCAGACGGCGGTTACGGCCAGGAGGGCGGAGAGCAGGCACGAGCGCGTGGTGTTCGGCATGACGGCTCGAATATGCCAGCGAACGGCGGGGAGGAACCGGGCACGGCCACCCAGTTCATCCAATGGTCGACTGAAGGCCATCCACGCGGACCGGCCGGGTCACCGCACTCCGTTGTCGTGGTCCGCGTGCTTCTGTCGATCGTCGTCCCGTGCTTCGACGAGGAGGACGTCCTCGCCCGTTTCCACGACCGCGTGACCGAGGAACTCGCCCGTTTCGACGGAGGGTTCGAGATCGTCTACGTGGACGACGGAAGCCGGGACGGGACCCTCCCGCTCCTCCGGGAGCTCGCCGCGCGCGACCCCCGCCACGTCCGCTACGTCTCCTTCAGCCGCAACTTCGGCAAGGAGGCGGCGATGCTGGCCGGACTCCGCGCCGCCGCGGGCGAGGCCGTCGTGATCATGGACGCCGACCTCCAGCACCCGCCGGAGCTGGTGCACCGCATGGTCGCGCTGCACGCCGAGGGGTACGACCAGGTCGTCGCCCGCCGCACCCGCGAGGGCGACCGCTTCACCCGCACCCTCAGCGCCCGCCTCTACTACCGGGCGATCAACCGGCTCGTCGACGTCGAGCTCGTCGACGGCGTCGGCGACTTCCGGCTCCTGTCCCGCCGCACCGTCGACGCGGTCCTCGGACTCGGCGAGTACAACCGCTTCTCCAAGGGCCTCTTCTCCTGGGTCGGCTTCCGCACCACGACGTTCTCCTACGAGAACGCCGTCCGCGAGCAGGGCCGCTCCACGTGGACCTTCGGCAAGCTCCTCAACTACGGCCTCGACGGCCTCCTCTCCTTCAACAACAAGCCGCTGCGGGCCGCCCTCCACCTCGGGTTCCTCCTCGTCCTCGTCGCCCTCGGCCACGCGTCCTGGATCGTCGTCGACGCGCTCGCCAACGGCGTCGACACCCCCGGCTACGTCACCCTCCTCGTCACCGTCACCGCCCTCGCCGGCGTCCAGATGGTCATGGTCGGACTGATCGGCGAATACGTCGGCCGCGTCTACTACGAGGTCAAGCGGCGGCCCCACTACCTGGTGCAGGAGACGCACGAGGGGCCCGAGACGGGTGAGGGACGGGCCGACACCCGGCGTACGGCTGAGTCGTTGTGGGAAACAGTCGCACCGAAGTAGTGGCTCCGGCCCCGGCGACTCCCTACCATCGATCACCGCAAGGTCGTTCAACTGACGCACGACCAGCCCGGGAGGCTCCTTTGCACCGCCGCACTGCGCTCACCGTCTCCGCCGCGCTCCTCGCCGCGGCCCCGCTGCTCACCGCCTGCGGCAGTGAGGCCCACCCAGGAGCGGCGGCCGTCGTCGGCGGTGAACGGATCGACGTCGCCAGCCTCCAGGCCCAGGTGAAGGACGTACGCGCCGCGCAGGAACGTTCCCCGCAGGCCGCCCAGCTCGTCCAGGGCACCGGCGACCTGCCCCGCCGCAAGCTCAACGTCATGATCTTCGACCGGGTCGTCGACAAGGTCGCCGCGGACAACGGCGTCACCGCCACCCGCGCGGAGCTCCAGCAGACCAGGACCGCGTTCGTCCGCGAGAGCGGCGGCGAGGAACAGCTCGCCACCGTCCTCCTCCAGGAGCAGGGCGTGGCCCCCGGCCAGATCGACGACGTCGTCCGCCGCAACGTCCTCATGAACAAGATCGCCGCCAAGCTCGGCGTCACGGACACCCCCGAGGGCCAGAAGAAGCTGACGGACGTCTTCTCCGCCGCCTCCAAGGCCCTCGCCATCGACGTCAACCCGCGCTACGGCGCCTGGGACGACGCCCAGGTCCGCCTCTCCGCCACCACCGCACCCTGGCTGCGGAAGATCAGCCAGGACCCGACCGCCGTCCCGGCCGGAGCGTGACCCGTTGTAGGTTCGAGGGGTGACATCTGAGAGCCCCGGCCGCATCGTCCTGCTCACCGCCAGCCACCGCGTGGCCCCCGGACTCCTGTCCTGGCCCGCCTGGCAGGCGCTGCGCGGCGCGGACCGGGTGCTCTGCCCCGACGAGCACCACCCCCAGCTGCCGTACCTGCGGGAGGCCGGGGTCGCCGTCGAGCACCTCCGGCCCACCGCCGAGGAACTCGTCGCGGCCTGCGCCGGGGGCCGCACCGTCCTGCTGCTCCCCTCCGGCGAGGGCGACCGCGCGCTGACCGACGGCCTCGCCCGGCTCGCCGGCTCGGGCCGCTTCACGATGCCCGACCTGGAACTGCTGCCCGGCTCGTACGACCTGCCCGGCGCCCGGCTCCTCGACCTCGTGCAGATCATGGACCGCATCCGCCGCGAGTGCCCCTGGTCCTCGCGGCAGACGCACAAGGGACTCGCCAAGTACGGCATCGAGGAGGCGTACGAACTCGTCGAGGCGATCGAGGAGGGCGATCGGAAGGAACTGCGCGAGGAGCTCGGGGACGTCCTGCTCCAGGTCGTCTTCCACGCCCGGATCGCCGAGGAGGACCCGGAGGAGCCGTTCTCCGTGGACGACGTCGCCGGGACGATCGTCGAGAAGCTGATCCACCGGCACCCACACGTCTTCGGCGACGCGACCGCCGAGACGCCGGAGGAGGTCAAGGCCCACTGGCTGCGGACCAAGGCCGTCGAGAAGCAGCGGGAGTCCGTGACCGACGGCGTGCCGCTCGGCCAGCCGGGGCTCGCGCTCGCCGCGAAGCTCGCGGGCCGGGTGCGGACGGCCGGCCTCGACGTACCGCTGCCGGAGGGCGAGGGCATCGGGTACGAACTGCTCGGCCTCGCCGCCAGGGCGGAGGCGGCCGGCGTGGACCCGGAGGCGGCCCTGCGCGCGGCGGCCCGCACGTACCGGGACGCGATCCGCGCGGCGGAGGGCCTGTGACCGGGCCGCGGAGCGGACGGAAGGGCGACGTGGGCGGGACGGTCCTTCTCACGCTCTTCCTCGCGTGGGAGGCGGCGAGCGGCGGCAACCCGGAGTGGCTGCGCGTCGTCTTCGCGCTGTTCGCGCTGGTGGGCGTCGTCCGGCTGGCGCGGTTCGCCGCGATGCGGGTGCGGCCGCGCGCCCGGAGCTGACGCCCGGCTCAGGGTTCGCGCGGGGCGCGGGCCTCCGGGTCGTGCCAGAGCGGTGCGGGCGGGCCCAGGAGGCGTTCGGCCGCGGTGTTCGGGCGGACGGTGAAGCGGCCCACCGGCGGCAGCGTGTCGTGGTGGATCCTGGCCGGCTCGGTGCCCAACTCCACGAGCGTCTCGGTGACCTCCGTCAGGAAGCCGGGCGGCCCGGCGAGGTAGACGTCGTGCGCGGCCCAGTGGACGCAGGCCCGCAGGGACTGGAGGAGCCGCTCCGTCGCCTGGTCCTTGCGGTACCCGGGCGCGGACGTGATGTAGGTGACGCTCAGGCCCGGGAGCCGTTCCTTCAGGCGCTCGGCGTCCCGCCGCCCGTACAGGTACTCCTTCGAGCGGGCCACGACGAACAGACGGCCCTTCAGCTCCGGCTCGGCGCCCGCCGCCTCCGCGAGCAGCGCCCGCACCGGGGCCCACCCCGTACCCGCGCATATATAGGTACGGAGCCCGCCGGGCTCCGTCCGCGAGGTGAGGCCGCCGCCGGGCGCGCTGAGCCGCAGGGTCTCGCCGGGAGCCGTCTCCTCGACGAGCGCCGTGCTCATCGCGCCGCCCCTGATCCGGCTCACGTGCAGCTCCACGGTGCCGTCCGGGCGGGGCGCGTCCGCGAGGGAGTAGGTGCGCCAGACGCGCGGGACGCGCAGCGAGCTGACGCCGACGTACTGGCCGGGAAGGTACGGCAGGGGCTGCCGGGGCCGCAGGGTGAGGACGGCCAGGTCCTCGCCGTACCGCTCGTTCCGGACGACGTCCGCGTCCCACCAGGCCGGCTCCCCGGCCCCGGCCGCCTCGTCGGCGCCCGCCAGCATCAGGCCGGCGACATGCCCGTACGCCTCCGTCCAGGCCTTCTCGGCGTCCACGGTCCAGGCGGATCCGGCGGCGTGCGCGAACGCGGCGAGCAGGCTCGAACCGACGGCGGCGTACAGCGCGGGGGAGGCGAGGAACTTGCGGTGGTCACGGCCCAGCCGTCCCAGGTACTCGGCGAGCCCCGGGGCCTCCAGATGGGTCACGACGTGCGTGAGCGCGGCGAACAGCCGGTCCCGCTGGGGCTGCATGTCCTCGGGGAACAGCTCGCGCAGGGCGGGGTTGTTCCAGAAAAGATGCGAGTAGAAGAAGGTGACGGCGTGTTCGGCCCGTCTCTCGACGACCGCGAACGTGCTTCTGAGCATCTGAGGATCCACCGCACGAATCTAGGGCACGAGCCCACTCCTTGATCACGAGATCTCCACAGACCTCACCGCCGGGGCCGCCCTGTACGGTCGGGGGGTGAGCACCACCCCCGGCCCCGCACCCGTCCCGCCGCCCGCAGAGCCCTCCGCCCCCGAGCTCTTCACCTGGGAGTTCGCGAGCGATCCGTACCCCGCCTACGCCTGGCTCCGGGAGCACGCGCCCGTGCACCGGACGACGCTGCCCAGCGGGGTCGAGGCCTGGCTCGTGACCCGGTACGGGGACGCCCGGCAGGCCCTGGCCGACCAGCGTCTCTCGAAGAACCCGGTGCACCACGCGGAGCCCGGGAAGACGGGGATCCCCGGCGAGCGCAGCGCCGGCCTCATGACGCACCTGCTCAACATCGACCCGCCCGACCACACCCGGCTGCGGCGGCTCGTGTCGAAGGCGTTCACCCCGCGCCGGGTCGCCGAGTTCACCCCGCGCGTGCAGGAACTGACGGACCGGCTCATCGACTCCTTCGCGGAGCGGGGGAGCGCGGACCTCATCCACGAGTTCGCGTTCCCGATGCCCATCTACGCGATCTGCGACCTGCTCGGCGTGCCCCGCGAGGACCAGGACGACTTCCGGGACTGGGCCGGGATGATGATCCGGCACGGCGGCGGGCCCCGCGGCGGGGTCGCCCGGTCGGTGAAGAAGATCCGCGGCTACCTCGCGGAGCTGATCCACCGCAAGCGCCAGGACCTCGGCGACGACCTGATCTCCGGCCTGATCCGCGCGAGCGACCACGGTGACCACCTCACCGAGGCCGAGGCCACCGCGATGTGCTTCGTGCTCCTCTTCGCCGGTTTCGAGACGACCATCAACCTCATCGGCAACGGCGTCCACGCCCTGCTGCACCACCCCGAGCAGCGCGAGCGGCTCCAGGCCTCGATCGCGGCGGGCCAGACGGGCCTCCTGGAGACCGCGGTGGAGGAGCTGCTGCGGTTCGACGGGCCGGTGGAGATGGCCACCTGGCGGTACGCGACGCAGCCGCTGACCATCGGCGGGCAGGAGATCCCGGCGGGGGACCCGGTGCTCGTGGTGCTCGCCGCCGCCAACCGGGACCCGGAGCGGTTCGCGGGACCGGACACGCTCGACCTCACCCGGCGCGACAGCCAGCACCTCGGGTACGGGCACGGCATCCACTACTGCCTGGGCGCGCCGCTCGCCCGCCTCGAGGGGCAGACGGCGCTCGCGACCCTGCTGACCCGCCTTCCGGACCTGCGACTTGCCGCCGACCCGGCCGAACTGCGCTGGCGCGGCGGGCTCATCATGCGGGGATTGCGCACGCTTCCGGTGGAGTTCTCCCCGTCCGTACCGCTCCGGCACGGTGACGGCGTATCAGAAATGTGATCTTCGCGTGATCGTGAGGCCATCGACTTGTGACGAGCGTTCGAATACCGCTACGTTCGCCGCAATCCCAGCCGTCACGCGAAAGGCGCTCCTATGCGTTCCGGGAACGGACGACACCGTCGCCCCCGTCAGGCCCCCGCCATCGTCGTCGCCGCCGGTGTGACCGGATCCGCCATGGCGCTGCCGCTGCTCGCCACCGGGTCCGCCTCCGCGGCCGACGCCGCCACCTGGGACCGGGTCGCCGAGTGCGAGTCCGGCGGCCAGTGGAGCGCCAACTTCGGCAACGGCATGTACGGCGGCCTCCAGTTCACCCAGGACAGCTGGGAGCGGAACGGCGGCCTGGCGTACGCGCCCAGCGCCGACCTGGCCAGCCGCGCCCAGCAGATCGCGGTGGCCGAGAAGGCGCTCGCCAAGGGCTCCGTCGAGTGGGCCACCTGCGCGCCGATCGCCGGCCTGACGAACGACGGCAGGGCCCCCGGCGTGGACCCGGGGCCGGCTTCCGTCCCGAAGGTCCCCACGGGGCCGGTCGTCGAGTCGAACCGGACCGCGGGCCTTCCGGAGGGCTCCACGGGCTCCACCGCGACCGAGGAGACCGCGAGGCGGGCCACGGGCGCCGTCACGCCGACCGCCCCCGCCTCTCCGACCGCGCCCGCCACGCCGGTCTCGCCGACCGCGCCCGGCGTGCCGACCACCCCGGTGAGCCCCTCCGCGCCGGCCGACACGACCGCGCCGACCACTCCGGTCACCCCGACCACCCCGGTCGCCCCTGACGCCTCCACCACGCCCGGTGCGCCCGGTTCGTCCGTGATGCCCGGCACTCCGGAAGGTGACGCGACGTCGGCCACTCCCGGAAGCGGGAAGCATCGGGGCGAGGCCGCACCGGAGGAAACCGGCAAGGCGGACAGTTCACTCGAATCGGGTAGACACGCCTCGTCCGGGAGCAAGGTGACCGAAACGCCCATCGCATCGACGCCGGTTGACGAGGCGAAGGGTGCGGGCGCAACGGACAGTCAGGACACTTCGGACGCGTACACCGTGCGGCCGGGCGACAGCCTGTCCGACATCGCGCAGAAGAACGAACTCCCCGGAGGCTGGACCGCCCTCTACGACGCCAATCGGCGGACGGTGGGCATCGATCCGGACCTCATCCTTCCTGGTCAGAGCCTCGAATTGACGGACATTTCGCCCGCGACGGCCGAGTGATTCGAGGCCGTATGTCCGGTTCTGCGTAAGTGAGACATGGGTCTCTTCGCCCCAACTGGCGTGTCTTGGCCGTACCTTTTGTCTCCGCCACCTCTCACCTGCGTAAACGCCGCCCACCGGAGGGCAAGTAGGGGCGATATTTCCGCAATGCGCCTCTTTGAACTTCCGGTGGGTCTGTGTCTACGGTCTTACCGCTCGCCACCGCGGGCCCCGTCGACCGAAACGCCGAATCCTGCCGTCGGCCGATGGGAACAGTCGTCGCGCAAGCGCCGAAGGCAGGAGTGGGGGACCCAAGGTAAGTGCCGGTTCCGGCCGTTGAGAAAGACGGCCGACGATCGGCTTGGGGTGAAGCCGCGTGCTAGGACACGCGGCCGGGCAACTTTCCGGCCCGAACCCGACAGCTCACCTCACAGGCGTCGGTGAGGAGAATCTCCATGCTGTTTTCCGGCAAGGGCAAACACCGCCGTCCCTCCAAGGCCACCCAGGTCGTCGCGCTCGTCGGCGTCACCGGTGTCGCCGTCGCGGCCCCGCTGATGACCGCGGGCACCGCCTCGGCCGCCACGGCCTCCGAGTGGGACCGCGTCGCCCAGTGCGAGTCCGGCGGCAACTGGTCCATCAACACGGGCAACGGCTACTACGGCGGCCTCCAGTTCTCGGCCTCCACCTGGGCCGCGTACGGCGGCACCGCCTACGCCTCGACCGCCAACCAGGCGTCGAAGTCCCAGCAGATCGCCATCGCCGAGAAGGTCCTCGCGGGCCAGGGCAAGGGCGCCTGGCCGAGCTGTGGCGTGGGCCTCTCCGGAGCCTCCTACGACGGCGGCGCCGCCGAGAGCGCCCCGCAGCAGAGCGCCCCGCAGCCGGAGCGGAAGGCCGAGCAGCCGACCACCCGCAGCGAGCAGCGCCAGGCTCCGCAGCCGAAGAGCGCGCAGACCGCCGCGCCGAAGGCCGCCGCCAAGAAGACCGTCACCACCCCGACCGGCAAGAAGGTCGAGAAGGGCGACGGCGAGTACAAGGTCGTGACCGGCGACACCCTCAGCACCATCGCCCGGGCGCAGGGCGTCGACGGCGGCTGGGCCGAGCTCTTCGAGCTGAACAAGGACGTCGTCGAGAACGCCGACCTCATCTACCCGGGCCAGCAGCTTCACCTGAAGTGAGCCCGGCGGTCCGCGTGAGTCCGGCGGCTCACGCGGTCCCCACGACCCTCCCGCGGTGACCACCCCGACCCGGCGCGCCCCTTCCCCCGTGCGCGCCGGGCCGGGGTTCCCCGTTTCCGGGAGGAAGCCGGCCCCGGCTCTCCGCCTCCGGGAGGGAGCCGGCCGACCCCGACTCTCCGTTTCGGGACGACCCGGTGATTACCGCCCGGTAGATCCGGGGTCCTTCGTCCCGTGATGCATGCCCTTGGGTCCTTTTTCGTCCCAGGGGGCGGGCGCCCGGCGGGCCGGAGCCCCCGAGCCGGTTAGGCTCTTGTCGCAAGGCAAAGCGACCCTGCACCGGCCTTGCGTCACATCCAGCGTCACATCCCAAAAAGGAGATGCTCGTGCCGTCCATCGACGTCGTCGTAGCCCGGGAAATCCTGGACTCCCGAGGCAACCCCACGGTCGAGGTCGAGGTCGGCCTCGACGACGGCAGCACCGGCCGTGCTGCTGTTCCGTCCGGCGCCTCCACCGGTGCGTTCGAGGCCATCGAGCTTCGCGACGGTGACCCCAACCGCTACCTGGGCAAGGGTGTCGAGAAGGCCGTCCTCGCCGTCATCGAGCAGATCGGCCCGGAGCTCGTCGGCTACGACGCCACCGAGCAGCGCCTGATCGACCAGGCGATGTTCGACCTGGACGCCACCGAGAACAAGGCCTCCCTCGGCGCCAACGCCATCCTCGGCGTCTCCCTCGCCGTCGCGCACGCCGCGTCCGAGGCCTCCGACCTCCCGCTCTTCCGCTACCTCGGCGGCCCGAACGCGCACCTGCTGCCCGTTCCGATGATGAACATCCTCAACGGTGGGTCGCACGCCGACTCCAACGTGGACATCCAGGAGTTCATGATCGCCCCGATCGGCGCGGAGTCCTTCTCCGAGGCCCTTCGCTGGGGTGCGGAGGTCTACCACACCCTGAAGAAGGTCCTGAAGACCAAGGGCCTGTCCACCGGTCTCGGCGACGAGGGCGGCTTCGCGCCGAACCTCGAGTCGAACCGCGCCGCCCTGGACCTCATCATCGAGGCGATCAAGGAGGCCGGTTACGAGCCCGGCCGTGACATCGCGCTCGCGCTCGACGTCGCCGCCTCCGAGTTCTACAAGGACGGCTCGTACGAGTTCGAGGGCCAGTCCCGCACGGCCGCCGAGATGACGGACTACTACGCCGAGCTGGTCTCCGCGTACCCGCTGGTCTCCATCGAGGACCCGCTGTACGAGGACGACTGGGACGGCTGGAAGACCATCACCTCGCGCCTCGGCGACAAGGTCCAGATCGTCGGCGACGACCTGTTCGTCACCAACCCCGAGCGCCTGGCCCGTGGCATCGAGGAGGGCTCCGCGAACGCCCTCCTGGTCAAGGTCAACCAGATCGGCTCGCTGACCGAGACCCTCGACGCCGTCGAGCTGGCCCAGCGCAACGGCTTCAAGTGCATGATGTCCCACCGCTCCGGCGAGACCGAGGACGTCACCATCGCCGACCTCGCGGTCGCCGTGAACTGCGGCCAGATCAAGACCGGCGCCCCGGCCCGCTCGGACCGCGTCGCCAAGTACAACCAGCTGCTGCGCATCGAGGAGATCCTCGACGACGCCGCGGTCTACGCCGGCCGCAGCGCCTTCCCGCGCTTCAAGGGCTGATCGAGCCGATCAAGCCGATCAGGGCTGATCAAGCACTGATCAAGGGCTGACACCCACGCTCATCCGTACGTCCCCGTACTCGGTCCCGTACCGTGTGCGGGGACGTCCGCGTGAACAGGGGAGGCGACACGACATGGCCGCGAAGGACCGGGACCGGTTCTCGACCGCGACCCGGATCAGGCTGCTCGGCGAGCAGACCGCCGCCCGTGTCTACCGCTCCCAGACCCGCCGCCAGGCCCGCCGCTCCCGGCTCACCGGCCGCGCGGCCTTCCTCGCCCTGGTCGTCTGCTCCCTCGTCGTGGCGCTCGCCTACCCGATGCGGAGCTACGTGTCCCAGCAGGGCGAGATCGCCGAGCAGGAGCGCAAGGCCGCCGAGGCCGCCCGGCGGGTCGAGGAACTGAAGGACGAGAAGGCCCGCCTCCAGGACCCGGCCTACGTCCGCCGCCTCGCCCGCGAGCACCTGCACTACGTGCTGCCCGGCGAGACCGGCTTCACCGTGAACGACCCCGACGCGGAGCAACGGCCCCGCGCCGACCAGGGCGCGGCGGACCGTCCCTGGTACGACAACCTCTGGGACGGCGTCGACCACGCCGACCGCCCGTAACGTAACGACCTGACGAGCAAGGCAGACATGGAAACGCCCCCTCCGCAGACCGAACGCACCGAGCCCACCGAGGCGGACACCGCCGCCTTCGAGCTGCAGCTCGGCCGGCCGCCCCGCGGCCTGCGCGCCATCGCGCACCGCTGCCCGTGCGGCAACCCGGACGTCGTCGAGACCGCGCCGCGGCTTCCCGACGGCACCCCGTTCCCGACCACGTACTACCTGACCTGCCCCCGGGCGGCCTCGGCCATCGGCACCCTGGAGGCCAACGGGGTCATGAAGGAGATGCAGGCCCGGCTCGCCACCGACCCGGAACTCGCCGCCGCCTACCGGGCCGCGCACGAGGACTACATCGCCCGCCGTGACGCCATCGAGGTCCTGGAGGGCTTCCCCAGTGCCGGCGGCATGCCGGACCGGGTCAAGTGCCTGCACGTCCTCGTCGGCCACTCGCTGGCCGCGGGACCGGGCGTGAACCCGTTCGGCGACGAGGCCCTCGCGATGCTGCCGGAGTGGTGGGCGAAGGGCCCCTGCGTCACGCCGTGCGCGGACAAGGACGAGGTCAAGGACGAGGAGCAGAAGTGACCCGGGTCGCCGGAATCGACTGCGGTACGAACTCCATCCGCCTCCTCGTCGCCGACGTCCACCCCGGTACGGGCGAGCTCGTCGAGCTGGACCGGCGGATGACGATCGTCCGGCTCGGCCAGGGCGTCGACAGGACGGGCCGGCTCGCCCCCGAGGCCCTGGAGCGCACCTTCGCGGCCTGCCGCGAGTACGCCGAGGTCATCAGGGAACTGGGCGTCGAGCGGCTCCGCTTCGTCGCCACCTCCGCCTCCCGCGACGCCGAGAACCGCGCGGACTTCGTGAACGGGGTCGTGGAGATCCTGGGCGTCGAGCCCGAGGTCATCACCGGCGACCAGGAGGCCGAGTTCTCCTTCACGGGCGCCACCGGCGAACTGCACGGCACCGAGACGTACCTCGTCGTGGACATCGGCGGCGGCTCCACCGAGTTCGTCACCGGCAACAAGCACGTCGAGGCGGCCCGCTCCGTCGACATCGGCTGCGTCCGGCTCACCGAGCGGCACGTCCGGCACGACCCGCCGACCGCCGAGGAGGCCGACGCGATCCGCGCCGACGTCCGGGCCGCGCTCGACCTGGCCGCCGAGACCGTGCCGATCGACACCGCCGGCACCCTCGTGGGGCTCGCCGGCTCGGTCACCACGGTCGCCGCGATCGCCCTCGGGCTCCCGGAGTACGACTCCGAGAAGATCCACCACGCCCGGATCTCCGCCGCCCAGGTCGCCGAGGTCACCGACCGGCTGCTCGCCTCCACGCACGCCGAGCGGGCCGCGATCCCCGTCATGCACCCGGGCCGGGTCGACGTGATCATCGCCGGGGCGCTCGTCCTGCGGGAGATCGTGGAGCGGACCGGAGCCCCCGAGGTCGTCGTCAGCGAGCACGACATCCTCGATGGGATCGCCCTATCCGTCGCATAGAGGGCGTCTATCGGACCTCCCGGCGACACTCCGTCGGGAAAGTTCGTGAAGTTCTTCACAAGGAAAAGGGCCCTGATGGCGCCCGAAGAGGGTTCGAGGGGGGTCCTTGGGCCCTCCGAGGGGCGCTTCGGGGCCCTTTCGCAGGCGTGGAGGCCTCTTCGCTCGATGTTTCCATCGTGTGAACGTGTCCCGTGGTTCAGCGTTAACGGAGGCTCTCCTGGCCAGTTCACAAGGGGTGAACAACGTTCGCCCCTGCACCCTGGTTCCTTTGCACCACCATGACATGGATCACGTGGGCGGCGGAGTGTAGCAGAGGTACCCGGAGACCTTGTGAAGGGGCGCACGAGCACCCCCCTCATACGGGGTGGATACTCGATTCCATGAGCACCACGGAGCGTCCCAGGATCCTCGTAGTAGGCGGCGGGTACGTAGGCCTGTACGCAGCTCGGCGCATCCTCAAGAAGATGCGCTACGCGGAGGCGACCGTCACGGTCGTCGACCCGCGGTCGTACATGACCTACCAGCCCTTCCTCCCCGAAGCCGCCGCCGGCAGCATCTCGCCGCGCCACGTCGTCGTCCCGCTGCGACGCGTCGTCCGCGGAGCAGAGGTGCTCACCGGCCGGGTCACCACCATCGACCAGGACCGCAAGGTCGCCACGATCGCGCCGCTCGTCGGCGAGGCCTATGAGCTGCCCTTCGACTACCTCGTCATCGCGATGGGCGCCGTCTCCCGCACCTTCCCGATCCCCGGCCTCGCCGAGCAGGGCATCGGCATGAAGGGCATCGAGGAGGCCATCGGCCTGCGCAACCACGTCCTGGAGCAGCTCGACAAGGCTGACTCCACCACCGACGAGGAGGTCCGCCGCAAGGCGCTGACCTTCGTCTTCGTGGGCGGCGGCTTCGCCGGCGCGGAGACCATCGGCGAGGTCGAGGACCTGGCCCGCGACGCCGCGAAGTACTACCAGAACGTGTCGCGCGAGGACATGCGCTTCGTCCTGGTCGACGCGGCCGACAAGATCCTCCCCGAGGTGGGCCCGAAGCTCGGCCAGTACGGCAAGGAGCACCTCGAGGGCCGCGGTATCGAGATCTACCTCGAGACCTCCATGGACTCCTGCGTCGACGGCCACGTCGTGCTGAAGAACGGCCTCGAGGTCGACTCCAACACGATCGTCTGGACCGCCGGCGTGAAGCCGAACCCGGCGCTCTCCCGCTTCGGTCTGCCGCTCGGCCCCCGCGGCCACGTGGACTGCAACGAGAAGCTCCAGATCAACGGCCTCGACTACGCGTGGGCCGCGGGCGACAACGCCCAGGTCCCGGACATGGTCGGCCGCAAGGCGGGCAACCCGAACGCCTGGTGCCCGCCGAACGCCCAGCACGCCCTGCGCCAGGCCAAGGTCCTCGGCGACAACGTGGTGGCCGGCATGCGCGGCTTCCCGCAGAAGGAGTACAGCCACGCCAACAAGGGCGCGGTGGCCGGACTCGGTCTGCACAAGGGCGTCGCGATGATCGTCATGGGCAAGGTGAAGATCAAGCTCAAGGGCCGTCTCGCCTGGTACATGCACCGTGGCTACCACGGCATGGCGATGCCGACCTGGAACCGCAAGATCCGCGTCTTCGCCGACTGGACCCTCGCGATGTTCCTCAAGCGCGAGGTCGTCTCCCTGGGTGCCATGGAGACGCCGCGCGAGGAGTTCTACGAGGCGGCCAAGCCCGCCCCGGCGCCGGCAGCCCCGGCGCAGGAGAAGGCCAAGGCCTCCTGAGCACCACAGCACCATCCGCAGTACCCGTAGTACAACGCAGTACCCCGTAGTACACGCAAGGCCGTAAAAGGGCCGTCCGCCATCCGTGGTGCGGACGGCCCTTCGCGTGTTCCACCGACGGATTGCGCTGCGGCGGGACTGGAAATACCTACGGACGGTGTTCCCTTGGTGACGAGCATTTCTGGGGCACGAGATCACGGAGGTGTGCACCATGGCCGACGCCGCGTCGCGGCTGACGACTCTCGCCGAGGAGCTCCTCGGCGGACCGCTCCCGGTCCGGCTGCGAGCCTGGGACGGCAGCGAGTCCGGACCGGCAGGGGGTCCCGTCCTGGTCGTCCGCGACCGCCGCGCCCTGCGGAGGATGATCTGGAAGCCCGGCGAACTGGGCCTGGCCCGCGCCTGGGTGGCCGGTGAGCTCGACGTCGAGGGAGACCTGTACGAGCTCATGGACGGTCTCTCGGGGCTCCTGTGGGAGCGCGCGGGGGAGAGCAGGAGCCTCCTGGAGTCCGTACGCGATCCCCGGCTCCGGGCCGCCGCCCGCTCCCTGCTGCGGCTCGCCGGACCGCTGCCGCCGCTGCCGCCGCGGCCGCCGGCCGAGGAGGTCAGGGGCCGCAGCGGCGGCCGGCACAGCAAGCGCCGCGACAAGCAGGCGATCAGTCACCACTACGACGTGGGCAACGACTTCTACGAACTGGTCCTCGGTCCGTCGATGGTCTACAGCTGCGCCTACTGGGCCTCGCACGGGCCTGACGGCACCCTCGAGGACGCCCAGCGCGACAAGCTGGACCTCATCGCCCGCAAGCTGAACCTCAAGGAGGGCGACCGGCTCCTCGACGTCGGGTGCGGCTGGGGCTCCATGGCCCTGCACGCCGCCCGCGAGTACGGCGCCAGGGTCGTCGGCGTCACCCTCTCCCGCGAACAGGCCGCCTACGCCCGCAAGCGGATCGCCGACGAGGGCCTGACCGACCTGGTCGAGATCCGGGTCCAGGACTACCGGGACGTCGACGACGGCCCGTACGACGCGATCTCCTCGATCGGCATGGCCGAGCACGTCGGCGCCGTCAGGTACCGCGAGTACGCCGACACCCTGTACGGGCTCCTCAGACCCGGCGGGCGGCTGCTCAACCACCAGATCTCCCGGCGCCCCGAGCCCGACGAGGAGGCGTACGAGATCGACGTCTTCATCGACGCGTACGTCTTCCCCGACGGCGAACTCGCCCCCATGGGCCGCACCCTGAGCACCCTGGAGGACGCCGGCTTCGAGGTCAGGGACGTGGAGGCGATCCGCGAGCACTACGCGCTCACGCTCCGCCGCTGGGTCGCCAACCTGGAACGGGACTGGGACCGGGCGGTCCGGCTCACCTCGCCCGGCCGGGCCAGGATCTGGCGGCTCTACATGGCGGCCTCCGCCGTCTCCTTCGAACGCAACCGGATCGGCGTCAACCAGTTCCTCGCCGTGAAGACCCCGGTCTCGGGGAGGAGCGGCACGGCGCTGCGCCCGCGCGTCTGGAACGAGAAGACGGACTGACACGGGTACGACGGACACGGGTACGGATACGGCGAAGGGCCGGTCTCCCCGCGCGGGGAGACCGGCCCTTCGCCGTACGGGGACTACTCGGCCTTGATGGCGGCGAGCATGTTCAGCCGCGCCGCGCTGCGGGCCGGCCACAGCGAGGCGAGGACGCCGACCAGGGCGGCCAGGACCAGGAAGATCCCGATCCGGTCCCAGGGCAGGACCAGGGCGTAGCCCGGCAGGCTGCTCTTGAAGGTCTCGCCGATCGCCCAGCCGAGGAACGAGCCGAGGCCGATGCCGACGACCGCGCCGAACACCGAGATGACCACGGCCTCCAGACGGACCATCCGCTTGACCCGGCGCCGGTCGAGGCCGATCGCCCGCAGCATGCCGATCTCCTGCTGCCGCTCGAAGACGGACATCGCGAGGGTGTTGACGACACCGAGGACGGCGATGATCAGGGCCATGCCGAGCAGGCCGTACATGATGTTGAGCATCAGGTTGATCTGGCCGCCGAACTCGTCACGGATGGCCTTCTTGTCCAGGACCGTGATCGCCGGGTTGTCGCCCATCGCCTTGGCGAGGGCCCTCTCGTTGGCGTCGGTGGGGCCGCCGTCCGTCGAGACGAAGATCTGGCCGATGTACGCCTGCTGCTCGTGCGCGTCGAGGAGCTTCTTGTCGATGAGGACGGGCGAGACGAACTCGCTCTGCTCGTAGATCGCGCCGACGGTCAGGGTGGCCTTCTGCTTGTCCATGTAGGCGACGGGGAGCGTGGCGCCGACCTTCAGACCCTGCTTCGCGGCGGTCTTGTCGTCGACGGCGATCTGCCCCTTGCCGAGGGAGGCCAGGGAGCCGTTCACCACGTTCAGGTTGAGGACCTTCTCGACGTCACCGGGGGTGACGCCGGAGGCCGAGACGAACCTGTCCTTGATCTCCAGGCCGCCGGCCTGCTGCGGGGAGACCGCGGTGACGCCGGGCGCCTTCTCCAGGGCGGTGAGCGCGTCGTTGCTGAGGCCACCGCCGCCGCCGGCCATGGTGACCATGTAGTCGGCCTTGATCTGACCGACCGTCATCTTGTCCAGGGCCGTGCCCGCGCTCACGCCGATCACCGAGAGGCCGGTGACCAGGGTGAGACCGATGGCGAGCGCGGAGGCCGTGGCGCCGGTGCGGCGCGGGTTGCGGACCGCGTTCAGACCGGCGAGCCTGCCGGAGACGCCGAAGGCCTTCACGAAGAACGGGCGGATCACGGCGATCACGGGCCGGGACAGGAACGGGATCAGGACGATCACGCCGATGAGGGTGACGAAAGCGCCGCCCGCGATGAGCATCCGGCCGTCGTCGCCGCCCCGACCCGCGCCGAGCACGATGAGCACGGCGCCGATCGCGGTGAGGGCGGCGCCGATCGCGTTCCGTACGACGAGGGACTTGGTGTTGGGGGTCGCGTGCACGCTGTTCATGGCGGCGACCGGAGGGATCTTCGCGGCGCGGCGACCGGGCAGCCACGCGGCGAGCATGGTGATCAGGATGCCGACGCCGAAGGCCGACAGGACCGGGGTGGCTTCGAGGACCAGCGGGCCGTCCGGCACCTTCAGCTCGAAGGCGGCCATCGTGGAGCGCAGACCGGCCGCGAGGCCGATGCCGAGCACGTAGCCGACGGCGGAGGCGACCAGACCGACCAGACCGGCCTCGGCGAGGACGGAACGGGTGATCTGCCTGCGCGAGGCGCCGACGGCCCGCATCAGGGCCAGTTCCTTCGTGCGCTGGGCGACCAGCATGGTGAAGGTGTTGGAGATCAGGAAGACGCCGACGAAGAGCGCGATGCCGGCGAAGCCGAGCAGCATCTGGTTGAAGGCGCCGAGCTCGCTCTCGATGTCCTTGGCCTGCTGGTCGGCGAGGGCCTGGCCGGTCTGGGCGGTGGCCGCCTTCGGGACGGCCTTCACGACCTGGTCGAGGAGCTTGTCCGCGTCGGCGCCTGGGGCGGTGACGGTCAGGTTCTGGAAGTACCCGGGCTTCAGGTAGAGCTTCTGGGCGACGGGGGTGTCGAAGAGGACGAGGCTGCCGCCCGCGTTGACGGCGCCGTCGTCGGTCGTGAAGACACCGGCGAGGGTGTACTCCTTCACCGGTCCGTTGGTGGCCACGCGGACGGTGTCGCCGACCTCGTAGCCGCCCTTGTCCGCGGAGTCCTTGTCGAGCGCGATCTGGCCGGCCTCGACCGGTCCACTGCCCGCGGTGAAGGCGTACGCGCTGTCCTTGCCGTCCTTGCCGGGGGAGAAGTTGGTGCCCTTGTTGGCCCAGCCGAGACCGATCAGCTTGCCGTTCCTGTCGGGCACGCCCGCGAAGCCGTCGACACGGGCGGAGACGGAGGTGACCCCGTCGAGCTCGGCGATCCTGTCGACGACGGCCTCGGAGAGACCGGGCGTCTTCCGGGCCTCCTCGGGGTCCGGATGCATCTCGACGGCGACGGCGACGTCGTCGTAGCTCTTGGCCGACTGGCTGCGGAAGGCCTGGGAGAGGGTGTCGGTGAAGACGAGGGTGCCGGAGACGAAGGCCACGCCGAGCATCACGGCGAGGACGGTCATCAGCAGTCTCGCCTTGTGCGCGAGGACGTTGCGCAGGGCGGTACGGAACATGGGTGTGTCCTGGGGGAAGGGGGAGGGCGGAGGGCGGGAGCGAGGTGACGCGGGCCGTACCGGTTCGGGTCCGGTTCCGGCGCGGCGCGTCAGCTCGTGCGGCCCTTGGCGTCGAAGGCCTTCATGCGGTCGAGGACGCCGTCCGCCGTCGGGTGGAGCATCTCGTCGACGATCCGGCCGTCGGCGAGGAAGACCACGCGGTCCGCGTAGGAGGCGGCCACCGGGTCGTGGGTGACCATGACGACGGTCTGGCCCAGCTCCCGTACGGAGTTGCGCAGGAAGCCGAGGACCTCGGCGCCCGAGCGGGAGTCCAGGTTTCCGGTGGGCTCGTCACCGAAGATGATCTCGGGACGCGAGGCGAGGGCGCGGGCCACGGCCACGCGCTGCTGCTGGCCGCCGGAGAGCTCGGTCGGGCGGTGGCTGAGCCGGGCGGAGAGCCCGAGCATGTCGATGACCTGCTGGACCCACTGCTTGTCGGCCTTGCGGCCCGCGATGTCCATCGGCAGCGTGATGTTCTCCAGGGCCGTCAGCGTCGGCAGCAGGTTGAAGGCCTGGAAGATGAAGCCGATCTTGTCCCGGCGGAGCTGGGTGAGCTGCTTGTCCTTCAGGGTGGAGAGCTCCGTCTCGCCGATCCGGACGGAGCCGGAGGAGAAGGAGTCGAGGCCGGCGACGCAGTGCATGAGCGTCGACTTGCCGGAGCCGGAGGGGCCCATGATCGCGGTGAACTCGCCCTGGCGGAAGTCCACGGTGACGTGGTCGAGCGCGACCACCTGGGTCTCGCCCTGTCCGTAGACCTTCGAGAGGTCCGTGGCGCGGGCGGCCACCGCGGTGGCACGGGACACGGTGGGGGTGGTGGTCACGGGGGACTCCTGTCACTGCGGGGCTGTTGCGGGAACCCCTCCATCGTGTCGGGCGTTCCGGCCCCGGACGTCCGTCCACGTGCCCGTTCCCGGGGCAGCCTGGAGTCGGACGGGGGACCCGGATCGTCCTCCTGAGGTATGACGGTGTCCCCGAGGGACGGCCTCGCGCCGGCGTTCGCCCGACGTGACAGAAGTGCGACGACTTTTCGTCATTCCAGGGGGTGCGGCTTTGCGCCTGCGACCCCTGTCACAGTTTGGCGAAAGGGCCCTCACCTGCACTGACGCACCCTCAGGCGTCAATAAAATAAGACAACATCGGGCCGATGTTCCGCTGAACGGGGGAAGCGTCCCGATAGGCTCATGTGCCAACGCGGAGCTTCGCGACGCCCGGATGGTGGAATGCAGACACGGCGAGCTTAAACCTCGCTGGCCTTCGGGCCGTACCGGTTCGAGTCCGGTTCCGGGCACCACGGTTTCGCAGTGCGGCGGGTGCCCTGACGGCAGCCGGGAGCCGCACCCCTCCTTCTCCTCCCGAGATCCCCCGAGATCCCCCGAGATCCCCCGAGATCCCCCCGGGCTCCTTCCCCGGGCGGTCCGGCGCACCCCGCGTGAGGATCGAAAACTTGGGGGAAAAGATCCTCCCCGAGCACTAGAGAGTTTCTTTTGCCTACGCATTACTCTTGACGAGAGGCCGCGTACATGCGGCACACCATGGAGGAGTGAGATGAGGAGCAGCAACCCGGTCTTCTCGCGACGGGGGTTCAGCCGCGACAACGGCACCGCGGGCTTCAACGGCCAGCAGCCGCAGGCCGGGGGCCCCGCCGTCGGAGCGAACCCGTACGCCACCGGCAACCCGTATGCCGAGGGCGCGACGAACCCGTACGCGACCAACCCGTACGCCCCGCAGGACACGCAGCTCGGCGCCCCGCAGCAGGCCCGCGCCGACGTGATGACGATCGACGACGTCGTGAGCCGTACGGCCATGACGCTCGGCACGGTCGTGCTCACCGCCGCCCTGTCCTGGTTCCTGCTGCCGGTCGACCCGGCGAACCTGGGCAAGTCCTACGGCATCGCCATCGGCGCCGCCCTGGTCGCCCTGGTCCTCGCCCTGGTGCAGTCCTTCAAGCGCAAGGCCTCGCCGGCGCTGATCCTGGGCTACGCGGCCTTCGAGGGCGTCTTCCTCGGAGTGATCTCGGCCGCCGTCTCGACGTACATCGCCGACGGCGTGGTCATCCAGGCGGTCCTGGGCACGATGGCGGTCTTCGCCGGTGTGCTCATCGCCTACAAGATGGGCTGGATCCGCGTCAACCGCCGCTTCTACGGCTTCGTGATGGCCGCCGCGATGGGCTTCATGCTCCTCATGGTGACCAACCTGCTGTTCTCCGTCTTCGCCGGCGGTGACGGCCTCGGTTTCCGTAGCGGTGGCCTCGGCATCCTGTTCGGTGTCATCGGCATCATCCTGGGCGCCTGCTTCCTCGCCCTCGACTTCAAGCAGGTCGAGGACGGCGTGAACTACGGCGCGCCGCGCGAGGAGGCCTGGCTGGCCGCCTTCGGTCTCACCATGACCCTGGTGTGGATCTACCTGGAGATGCTGCGTCTGCTGTCGATCCTGCAGGGCGACGACTGACGCGTCACCGTCTGAGGTGAGGGCCCGTCCGGCTTCGTGCCGGGCGGGCCCTTCCGCGTGCCGGGGGCGCGTCAGTCCTGGTGGACGGCGTCCAGGAGGACACGGGCGGCCGCCTTCGCCTGCGCGGCCGGTTCGGGGGAGCCGGTGATGCCGGCGACGGCCATGGCGCCGTTGGCGAGCAGGGACAGCTGGTCGGCGAGGACGGGCGGGGCGCCGAGGGCGTCCGTCTGCTCGGCGAAGTACGCCCGCAGGGCCTCCTTGTGGTCGCGGGCGAGGGCGGCCACCGACGGGGTGACGCCGCCGAGCTCCCCGAAGGTGTTGATGAAGGCGCACCCCCGGAAATCGGGCTCCGCGAACCACCCGGCGAGCCAGTCGAAGACCGCGAGCGCCCGCTGGTACGGCCCGTCGGCGACCTGGGCGCCGTGGGCGGTGAGGGCGGCGCGGACGCTCTCGTCACGGCGCCGCAGGACGGCTTCGAGCAGCAGGTCCTTGGACGGGAAGACCTGGTAGAGCCGCTTGAGCGAGACCCCGGACGCGGTGCGGATGGCGTCCATGCCGACCGCCTGCACCCCGCGTTCGTCGAAGAGCCGCGCGGCGGTGTCGAGCACCTTCGGTCCGGCGGTTTCCGCGTCCATCGTCCGATCACCCCTTGCGTGGAGAACCATCGTTCTCGTAGCCTACAGGGCATCGGGAGAACGATCGTTCTCTCGACCGGGATCCACCTGCCGGAAACGGGGATTCAGCCATGTCCGCCTTCGCCCAGCGCGCCCGCACCGTCACCGTCGACGGGCTCGACGTCTTCTACCGGGAGGCCGGCGACCCGGCGAACCCCACCCTCGTCCTGCTGCACGGCTTCCCGTCCAGCTCGCACATGTACCGGGGCCTGATCGCCGAGCTCGCCGACACGTACCACCTGATCGCCCCCGACCACATCGGCTTCGGCGCCTCCGCCGCACCCGCCGTCGACGACTTCCCGTACAGCTTCGACAAGCTGACCGAGATCACCCTGAAGCTGCTCGACCGGCTCGGCGTCGAGCGGTTCGCGCTGTACATCCAGGACTACGGGGCCCCCATCGGCCTCCGGATCGCCTCCCGGCAGCCCGAGCGGGTCACCGCGATCGTCAGCCAGAGCGGCAACGCCTACCTGGAGGGCTTCACGCCCTTCTGGGACGTGCTCTTCGCCCACGCCGCGGACCGCGAGGCGAACGAGGCCGGGGTGCGGAAGCTGCTGACCGCCGAGGCCACTCACTGGCAGTACACCCACGGCGTACCCGCCGACCGGCTCGACCGGATCGCCCCCGAGACCTGGACCCTCGACCAGGCCGGCCTCGACCGGCCCGGCAACAAGGAGATCCAGCTCCAGCTGTTCTGGGACTACCAGTTCAACCTGGACGGCTACCCGGCCTTCCAGGAGTACTTCCGCACGCACCGGCCGCCGCTGCTCGCGGCCTGGGGGCGCGGCGACGAGATCTTCGGGCCCGCCGGCGCGGAGGCCTTCGCCCGCGACCTGCCGGACGCCGAGATCCACCTCCTGGACGCCGGGCACTTCGCCCTGGAGACGCACGGCGGGGAGATCGCGGAACTCGTCCGGGACTTCCTCGGCCGGCACGTGAAGTGACTGTGGGCGGCCGGGGGGCGGGCCGGGGTGCGGCTCAGAGCAGTCTGCGCGCCGCCCGCCGCAGGTCGTACTCGTGCAGGATCGCCTTCGCGTGGCCGTACGCCAGGTCGTGCGCCCCGCGGAGCCAGTTCACCCGGTCCTCGAAACGCAGGAGGGAAGGGCCCTCCTCGACGGTGCGCATCCAGTCGGCGATCTCACGACCGGTGCGGCGCGGGATCCGCGCCAGCATGTTGCGGTGGGTCTCTTCGGAGAATGTGTGGGACATCGGCGCCTCCGGACGCGTCGTACCGTGTGCTCCTCGTACTCCTTCACGTCACCGTGCCGAAGTGTTCGCCCGTTGGCAAGGGGGCCGGGACGGCGCGTAGGGTCACGGGGTGCGCGATACGAGTGAACTGACCGCCGCCGTCGAGCGCTTCGCCGACCGGCTGCGGGCCGCCCCGCAGAGCCGTCTCCAGCGGGGCGCGGCGGCCGAAGGGCTTGCCCTCGCCCGCGAGCTCGCGGTGCGGGCGCAACGCGCCGAGGACCCGGAGGGGGAGCCGAGGACCATGCCGGACGCGGGGGTCTTCACCGTCGCCGACCAGCTCGTCGTCGCCGGGAACGACCTGGCCGAGATCCTGCGGACGGCCCCGGCCGACTCCCGCGAGGGGGAACTGGGCGAGGCCGTGGAACTGGTACGGGAGGCGGCGGAGCGCTCGGGGCTGTAGCCCTCCGTCCGTGGAGGGCTCCTGCCGGGGGCTCGCGTGGGGCTTGCGCCGGGACTTACGCCCGGGGCTTACAGCGAGGCGATGACGCGGTCGGCCAGGATGTAGACGTTCTCCTCGTCCGACTCGCCGTACGAGAAGGTGAGGGCGAAGGCGCCCGAGACGCCCGAGCCGCCGAGCAGCACCGGCGTACGACCGGAGCGCAGGGCCTCCGCCAGGCGCTCCGCGGTCTCGCGGTGGCCCGGGGTCATGCAGAGCGTCGTGCCGTCGGCGAAGACGTACACGTCGAGGGTGCCGAGCGGGCCCGGGCGCACGTCGGTCAGCGCCGTGCGGGTGTCGGCCAGCTCCTCGAGACGGGCCACCGTCCGCTCGTGGTCGGTGACGACGGGCGTCTGCACCGGCACGAAGTCCGGGTGCGAGGGGTGACGGCGGCGGGCCGCGGCCAGCTCCGCCGAGTCCTCCGGGTACTCGTCGAAGGCGTCGAGCGCGTCGAGCGCGTCGGGGCCGTCGAGCGAGGCCGCCTCCGCCTCCATGGCCTCCAGGGCCATCGCCTCGAGGCCCACGAAGTCGGTCTGGCGCGGCACGAAGAAGGAGCCGTCGTCGACCGGACCGCCGAGGCCGCCGAGCAGGGACGGGGCGTCGGCCGCGTCCCGGGCCTCCTGCGCGGCCCAGAAGGCCCGCGCCTCGGCGAGCTCGCGCTCGCGCTCCTCGGCCAGTGCCTCCGTGACCGCGGCCCGTATCTCGGCGGCGGGCGTGGCGGAGCGCGCCGCGGGAACGGTGGCGCCGTGACCGGCCGCCAGTTCGTTCCGCAGGGCGGTGACCTGCTTGCGGAGACCGTGGACGGCATGCAGGGCGGCAGCGCCCACGGCCGTGGCAGCGGCCGCGGTCAGCAGCAGGGCAAGAGGCATGGTGCTCACTGACGTACTCCCGATTCCGAGTCGATCCCCCGACTTCCTACATCAGCTTGTCCTGGGGTGGGGCTCGCTGTCAGTGCATTACGTCACGAATTGGACAGGTATTTCTGCCAGGTGTTTAGTCCCGAAATGGCTCTGACCTGCGAAAACGAACTCCCCCGGGATATAGGTCACATCCTGGGGGAGATTCGGTCACGGCTCGGACGCGGTGCGGTTGACCCGCCCGCCCGGTGGTCAGCTCAGCCGCTCGATCACCATGGCCATGCCCTGGCCGCCGCCGACGCACATGGTCTCGAGACCGAACTGCTTGTCGTGGAACTGGAGGCTGTTGATCAGCGTGCCGGTGATGCGGGCGCCGGTCATGCCGAAGGGGTGGCCGACGGCGATGGCGCCACCGTTGACGTTCACCTTGTCCAGGTCCAGGCCCAGGTCCTGGTAGGACGGGATGACCTGCGCGGCGAAGGCCTCGTTGATCTCGGCCAGGTCGATGTCGCCGATGGTCAGGCCGGCGCGCTTGAGGGCCTGCTTCGACGCCTCGACCGGGCCCAGGCCCATGATCTCGGGGGAGAGGCCGGAGACGCCGGTGGACACGATGCGGGCCAGCGGGGTCAGGCCCAGCTCGCGCGCCTTGGTGTCCGACATGATCACGAGCGCGGCGGCGCCGTCGTTCAGCGGGCAGCAGTTGGCGGCCGTGACCAGACCGTCGGGGCGGAACACCGGCTTGAGGCCCTGCACGCCCTCCAGGGTGACGCCGGCGCGCGGGCCGTCGTCCGCGGAGACGACCGTGCCGTCCGGGAGCGTCACCGGGGTGATCTCGCGCTCCCAGAAGCCGTTCTTGATGGCCTGCTCGGCGAGGTTCTGCGACCGTACGCCGAACTCGTCCATCTCCTGGCGGCTGATGCCCTTGAGCCGGGCCAGGTTCTCGGCGGTCTGGCCCATCGCGATGTACGCGTCCGGGACGACGCCGTCCTCGCGCGGGTCGTGCCACGTGGAGCCCTCGGAGGCGGCGACCTCGGCGGTGCGGGCCTCGGCCTCGGCGAAGAACGGGTTGTGCGTGTCGGGCAGCGAGTCCGAGTTGCCCTTCACGAAGCGGGACACCATCTCGACGCCTGCCGAGATGAAGACGTCGCCCTCGCCCGCCTTGATCGCGTGCAGCGCCATCCGGGAGGTCTGCAGCGAGGAGGAGCAGTAACGGGTGACCGTACAGCCCGGCAGGTGGTCCATGCCCATCTGCACGGCGACGATCCGGCCGAGGTTGTTGCCCTGCTCGCCGCCGGGCAGACCGCAGCCCAGCATCAGGTCGTCGATGTCGCGCGGGTCGAGCTCGGGGACCTTCGCCAGGGCGGCCTGGACGATGGTCGCGGTGAGGTCGTCGGGCCGCAGGTCCTTCAGGGAGCCCTTGAAGGCGCGGCCGATGGGCGAACGGGCGGTCGAGACGATCACGGCTTCGGGCATCACGGCTCCATGAGGGTGCGGAGTGAGCGGACTGAAAGGGAAGTTACCCGTACGTACCGCAGGGGTCACCGCCCAGACGGTGTGACGCGGACCTCTTTTCTAAGCGAGCGCTCAGTCATACCCGATCCGGGCCCTCGCCCGCAGGGCGTGCACCCACCCGTCAGGACGGCCACCACCCCCGTGCGGGCAACCGCCCGCGCCCGCTCCCCGTGTGGGCAACCGCCCCGCTGCGCCGGGCGCCCACCCACCTGGGACGGCCGCCACCTCCCGTGTGGGCAATCGTCCCGCTGGGCCGGGCGCCCACCCGCCTGGGCCAGCCCCACCCCCGTGTGGGCAATCGCCCCTGGCGGACGATTGCCCACCACGGGGTAGGCGCCGCCCAGCGGGGTGGGCGTGGGCCGCGGCCGCCGGGGTTACGCCTGGGCGTCCTCCGGGGCCGGCTCCGGAGTCTCCGCCGCCGGCAGCCTCCGCCGGCGCCGGTGCTTCAGGAGCGCCCACGGCGCCCGCGCCCCCGTCACCTCCGTGCCCGCCTCCCGCACCGCCTCGGCCGCCGCCTTCGCCACCGGCAGCATGTTCTCCCGCCGGGCCGGTTCGAGGCGGTCGGCCTCCGGCCATACGCCGAGCACCGCGCACACCGTCGGCAGGACGGCCATCGCCGCCGTCGCGTACCCCTCCGCCGAGGGATGGAAGCTGTCCACCCCGAACATCTCGCGCGGGTTCGCCGCGAACTCGGGGCCGAGGAGGTCGCCGAGCGACACCGTCCGCCCGCCCTGCTCCACGACCACGATCGTCTGCGCCGCCGCGAGCTGCCGGGAGGCCCGCCGGGCCAGCCAGCGCAGCGGCTGGTACACCGGCTCGATCGTCCCCAGGTCCGGGCAGGTCCCGACCACCACCTCCGCGCCCGCCGTCCGCAGCCGCCGTACCGCCGTCGCCAGGAGCCGTACCGACTCGGTCGGCGGCATCCGGTGCGTCACGTCGTTCGCCCCGATCATGATCACGCACACGTCCGGCGGCCCCAGGGGCTGGGTGAGCAGCAGGGACACCTGGCGCTCCAGGTCGTCCGAGCGCGCGCCCGACAGCGCCACGTTCCGCAGCACCACCGGGCGCTCCGCGACCGCCGCGAGTCCCGAGGCGAGCAGTGCGCCCGGTGTCTGGCCCGACCGGCGGACCCCCATGCCCGCCGCCGTGGAATCACCCAGAAGGGCGAGTCGCAGGGGGTCGTCCGTACCGAACGCCCGGCCGTACAGACCGTCCGCGCCGGGCGGCAGCGGAGCCGCCCCGCCGCCCACCGTCCGCTTCGCGAGCTGCATCTCGGCCAGCAGCACGCCCACGGCCGCGACCCCGAGCAGCCCGATGCTCCCGCCGCCGTACGCCGCACCCGCCGCGATCCGCCGCGCCACCCTCGCCCTCGACATGGGGCCGTCACCTCCTTCAAGCCGTTCCAGGTCTAACTGCCCCGTAACCCGCTCCGACTACGCATACGCTGGCCACACCATTACGGAGACCCCGGAGATTACGGTGCAATTCCACGACTCGATGATCAGCCTCGTCGGCAACACCCCGCTGGTGAAGCTCAACAACGTCACAGCGGGTATCCAGGCGACCGTCCTGGCCAAGGTCGAGTACTTCAACCCCGGAGGCTCGGTCAAGGACCGGATCGCCCTGCGGATGATCGAGGCGGCCGAGCAGAGCGGTGAGCTGAAGCCCGGCGGCACCATCGTCGAGCCCACGTCCGGCAACACCGGCGTCGGCCTGGCGATCGTGGCCCAGCAGAAGGGTTACAAGTGCATCTTCGTCTGCCCCGACAAGGTGTCCCTCGACAAGATCAACGTGCTGCGGGCGTACGGCGCCGAGGTCGTGGTCTGCCCGACCGCGGTCGACCCGGAGCACCCGGACTCGTACTACAACGTCTCGGACCGGCTCGTCCGTGAGACGCCCGGCGCCTGGAAGCCCGACCAGTACTCCAACCCGAACAACCCGCGCTCCCACTACGAGACCACCGGTCCCGAGCTCTGGGAGCAGACGGACGGGAAGATCACCCACTTCGTCGCGGGCGTCGGCACCGGCGGCACCATCTCGGGCACCGGCAACTACCTCAAGGAGGTCAGCGGCGGCTCCGTGAAGGTCATCGGCGCCGACCCGGAGGGCTCGGTCTACTCGGGCGGCTCCGGCCGTCCGTACCTCGTCGAGGGCGTCGGCGAGGACTTCTGGCCCACCGCCTACGACCGGAACGTCACGGACCGGATCGTCGCCGTGTCCGACAAGGACTCGTTCCAGATGACCCGCCGCCTCGCCAAGGAGGAGGGCCTCCTCGTCGGCGGCTCCTGCGGCATGGCGGTCGTCGCCGCCCTGGAGGTCGCCAGGGAGCTCGGCCCCGACGACGTCGTCGTCGTCCTGCTGCCGGACTCGGGCCGCGGCTACATGTCCAAGATCTTCAGCGACGAGTGGATGGCCGGCCACGGCTTCCTGGAGGACACCTCCACCGCCACCGTCGCCGACGTCCTGCGGCACAAGGAGGGCGTCATGCCCTCCCTCGTCCACATGCACCCGGACGAGACCGTCGGCCAGGCCATCGAGGTGCTCCGCGAGTACGGCGTCTCCCAGATGCCCATCGTGAAGCCCGGCGCGGGCCACCCCGACGTGATGGCCGCCGAGGTCGTCGGCTCGGTCGTCGAGCGCGAGCTGCTCGACCACCTCTTCACCAAGAAGGCCTCGCTGGAGGACCCGCTGGAGCGGCACATGAGCGCGCCCCTGCCGCAGGTCGGCTCCGGCGAGCCGGTCGCCGACCTGATGTCCGTGCTCGGCGAGTCCTCCGACGCGGCGATCGTCCTCGTCGAGGGCAAGCCGACGGGTGTCGTCAGCCGCCAGGACCTGCTGGCCTTCCTGGCCAACGGGGGCGCGAAGTAGTACGTGTAACGGCCCCTTCGCGCAACTGGTACGAGCGCGACACGTGGCAGCAGCACCCGCTTAACACGCGTCCGGCACATTGGTGGTTGTCGGCGTCACGGACTTCCGGAGCGGCTCCCGGGCCTCCACAGACGTCGCGGACGCGGAGACCGGCCCTGACCCGGGCCCGTGTCCCTCGCGGGGACCGCCGTCGTCCCGCCCCCCGGCAACGGGGGTGCGGCGGTCCCCGCGCCACACTTCCCCGCCTCTCCCGTGCCCGTTCCTCCGGACGGGCCGTCCTGCCCGTCACCGCGACGCTGGCCCTCCGCCCACCCGGCTGCATATCCTTATGCAGAGTCATTGGTGGGTGAATAGATGAGGGGGGCGGCAATGAGCGACAGCCCGGCCGGCCGGCTGCAGGCGCTCTTCGAGGGGCACCGGCTGACGCCGACCCAGCGGCGGATCGCGCACTGCATGGTGCGGCGCGCCGCCGACGTGCCGTTCCTGTCCAGCGTCGAGCTCGCCGAGCTCGCCGGGGTCAGCCAGCCCTCCGTCACCCGGTTCGCCGTCGCCCTCGGCTTCGACGGGTACCCGGCGCTCCGCCGCCACCTCCGCGAGGTCGCGCCGCCCGAGCCCGGCGGCGAGGGCGGGGGCGAGGCGCTCAACGAGTACCAGCAGGCCGTGCTCGCCGAGATCGAGAACCTCCGGCACCTCGCCGGACTGCTCGCCGACCCCGCGCCCGTCGAACGGGCCGGACGGCTGCTCGCCCGCTCCCGCCCGCTGCCCGTCCTCGGGCTGCGGGCCGCCTCCTCGCAGGCGCGTGGCTTCGCCTACTTCGCCGCCAAGGTGCACCCCGACGTCCGGCTCCTCGACGAGGGCGGATCGATGCTCGACGATCGTGTCGACGCGGCCGTACGGGCCGGGGCCACGGCCCTGCTGTGCTTCGCGCTGCCCCGGCATCCGCGCGAGGTCGTCGAGGCCCTGGAGTACGCGCGGGCGGCCGGGCTCACGGTCGTGACCGTCGCCGAGTCGGCGTTCGCACCCGTCGCCGCCCACAGCGACCTGCTGATCCCGGCCGCCGTCGGCACCGGGCTCGCCTTCGACACGGCCTGCGCGCCGATGATGCTCGGCCGGGTCCTCCTGGAGGCCATGGCCGACGAACTCCCGGACGCGCAGGCGCGTCTGGAGGAGTTCGACACGAAGGCGGCGGCGCGGGGCCTGTTCGTCGAGTAGGCCCCGGGCGTGCGGGCGGGGTCAGACCTCCAGCTCGTTCTCGATCTTCTTCAGCTGGTGGCGGGCCATCGCCAGGTTCGCCCGGCCCTTGTCGAGGGCCAGGTAGAGGAAGAGGCCGTTGGTGCCGCGTCCCTTGAGCAGCCGGATCAGGTGGTAGTGCTTGCCGAGGGTGATGAGGATGTCCTCGATGTCGTCGTCGAGCCCCAGCATCTCCATGGCCCGGACCTTGGCCCGGACGACGTCGGTGTTGCCCGCCGCCGCCACGTTCAGGTCGAGTTCCTTGCCGCCGCCGATGGTGCCGAGCGCCATTCCGCTGGTGTAGTCGACGAGGGCCGCGCCGATCGCGCCGTCGATGGAGGCCGCTTCCTTGAGGGAGGTCTCGGTGTTCGCCATGGTGTCGTACTTCTTCCTTCTCGGGTGTTCGGAACTGTGCGTCAGATCAGGTCTTTGCGGTCGAGCGCGCCGTCGACGAGCTCGCCTATCCGGGCGCTGGACCTGCGGGCCTCCAGATGGAGCCGCCCCACGTTGATCCGGGGCTCGGCGAGGAGGGTCAGGACGGCGGCGGCGCCCGCCGCGTACGTGGCGACGTAACCGTTGTCACCGCGTACGAGCAGCTCGCGGAAGCGGCCCTGGCCGGTGGAGTCGGTCAGCCGCTGTCCGACGCCGAGCGCGGCCGCGGTCAGCGCGGCGACGCTCGAAGCCTCGCCGTCCACGGTGTCGTGGGCCAGGACGAGCCCGTCGGCGCTGGCCGCGAGGGCCCCGGTGAGCTGGGGCAGCCGGGCCCGCAGCCGTCTGAGCTCGCCGAGGACCTCGGCTTCTGCCGTCATGAGCTGTTTCCTTTCGGCGCGCAGGCGCAGGGCACGCCTCATCACAGGTGTGCCTCCAGGGCGTCACGGAGCCGGCGCAGCAGGGCGATGTCGGGATCGGCCACCGGCAGCGCCGGTAAGGGGGGCGGCGGCGCGGGGTCGGGTCCGGGGTCGAGCGGTGTCGCGACGAGCCCGGCGGCGGCGAGCCGCCGTACGTCGAGGAGGGTGTGGAAGGCGGGGCGGCCGAGCAGCCGGGCCAGCTCCGCCGGTGTCCGCTTCCCGTCCGCGGCGGCGAGCAGCGCGCGCTGACGGGTCCCCACGGTCTGGCCGGGGGCGGCGGGGCGCGGCACCACCGGGGCGGTGTCCACGGCGGCGTACGGCCAGACGGCGTCGAGGAGTTCGCGTCGGCGTACCGTCTCGCGTTCGACGGCCTCGGCGGAGACCGGCCGCACCGTCCCGAACCAGTGCCCCACCCCGTACCGGAAGCGGGTCGGTCCGCTGGTGGGGGAGAGGGCGAAGAAGGCCGCGTCGAAGACGGCGCCGAGATGGCAGATCTCCAGCTCGCCGTCGTGGAGCCGGCCGCTGTCGACGAGGAAGCGGCCGACCGCGCGGTGGGCGCCGGCCCGGTCGACTGCCTCGTCCCAGCCCTCGCGGGGCAGCCGTCCGCCGGTGGTGAGGAGGACGTCGACGCCGGGGGCGGCGGGGCTCTCGGCGTGCACGACCCGGCCGTCGACGAGATAGAGCGTGCCGTGGTCGCGGAGCAGGGCGCCGGTGGCCTTCTCGGCGGCGAGCCGGACCAGCATCGGGGAGACGGGGGTGGCGACGGCGCTCATCCGAGGACCAGCCTCTCGGCGAGGTCGCGGAGCCGGATCCGGGCGAGGGCGAGGTTGCCGGTTTCGCGGTCGAGCCAGAGGTGCAGGAAGACACTGCTGTCGAAGGAGGTCTCGACGAAGCGGAGGACGTGGTAGCCGGCGCGGGTGGTGACGATCAGGTCCTCGACGGGCGGCCCGTCCCCCGGCCCCTCGCCCGCCGCCACGAACGAGTCGAACTCGGCCGCCGAGCGGGCGAGTTCCGCGGTCTCGGCGGCCGTGGTCTCGTGGTCCCCGACCGGTGAGTCACCCGCCGTCCCGAGGGCGAGCCCGCTGGTCCAGTCGACCAGGGAGGCTCCGCGAGCGCCCGGCAGGGCCATGGCCTCCAGAAGGCACTCGTCGATTCCGGGCACGCGGGTTCCCCTCCCGATGCGGCGTGCGAACGTACGGCAGTGACGGTGACGTTACTCAACGCAGCGCGCCGGGGGAGGCGTTCTGGCATTTTCCATCGGAACATGCCAGTGCTCGGCGAGAATTGATCGGAATGATCAGATGCGCGACTCCACGGCGTTCGCGATGTCGGACAGATCCTTCGCGAGCGCCTTGGCGACGGCCTTCGTGCCGAAGCGGGTGAGCAGCCGGGTGACGAACCCGGGGGCGCGGCCGTGGGCGGGCCGGGCGGAGAACGTCATCCGCAGTGTGGTGCCCCCGCTGCCGTCGGGGGTGAGGATGAGCTCGGAGACGTAGTGCATGCCGTGCGAGTCGGCGACGGTGAGGTACCGGTCGGGCGGCTCGCACTCCGTCACGGTCATCTCCTCCGTCGCTTCCTTGCCCAGCATCCGCCGGGTCTCGCGCCAGCGGGTGCCCACGTCGAAGCCGCCCTCGGTGAGGACCTCCACCTTCTCGACGCCCGAGAGGACGCGGGGCATGTCCCGCAGGTCGGTGATCGTCTCCCAGACCCGCCCGGGGGAGGCCGCGACCCGGCGCTCGACGACGACGGATGTGGTGTCCGTACCGGTTCCAGTCATGGCTTCATGGAAGCCGGGCCGCCGGACCACCGCTACCGGACGGGCCGTCGGCCCGCCGCCTGGCGCCCCGCTGTCGTCCGGTCCGCCGCCGCCCCGCCACCGCACGAGCCGCTACCGCACGAGCGCGTCCGCGTGCGCCCCTCCCGACTCGACGACGATCTCGTCGAGCGTCTGGGGCGTCCGTACCGTCGCGAAGGTGACCGCCCCGTCGTCGGCCACCGTGAAGCCGTGGACGCCGGGCCGGAGCAGGCTGTTGTACGCGTAGTGGTGGGCGAAGTAGTACGCGCCGGTGTCCGGGACCGCCACCACGTCGCCCGGGTGGAGCAGCGGCAGCTCCCGGCCCGTGGCGAGCAGGTCCCCGGCGAAGCAGGCGGGTCCCGCGACGTCCTGGACGGTGGTCTCCCCGGTGCGGGGGCGGCCCTCGGAGTCGTACGCGAGGAGGCGCAGCGGCCAGGACTCGGGGGCGTAGACCGTACGGGTGGCCAGTTGCACGCCCGCGTGGGTGACGGCGATCGGGCGGCCCCCGGAGGTCTTGGTGTACTCCACCCGGGCGAGGACCGTGCCGTGCTTGGCGAGCAGGGAGCGGCCGAACTCGGTCACCAGGCGGTAGCGGCCGTCGAAGAGCCCGGGGACGGTGTCGGCGAGCAGCCGGGCGTACTCCGCGTACGTCGGCGTCTCCTCGTCGGAGTCGAAGTTGACCGGCAGGCCGCCGCCGATGTCGAGGGTGTCGATCTGCTGTCGGCCCGCCGCGTGGTTGATCTCCTCGGCGAGGGCGTAGGCCTCTCCGACCCCTTCGGCCATCAGGGCGAGGGGGACGCCCTGGGACCCGGTGTGGGTGTGCAGCCGGGTCAGCCAGGGCCGGTCCAGGCAGGCCTGGACGACGGCCTTGCGGGCTCCCTCGTCGCGGAGCGTCACGCCGAACTTGGAGGTGGCGGTGGCGGTCGAGAGGGCGCCGATGGCGCCGGCTCCGACCTGCGGGTTCACGCGGAGGCCCAGGGGCGAGGCGGTGGGTGCGGAGGCGACGAGCGCGTCGATCCTGGCGAGTTCCTGGAGGTTGTCGGCGTTGACGGCGATGCCGAGCGCGAGGGCCTGGCGGAGTTCGGCGGGGGTCTTGGCGGGGGAGTCGAGGACGGTGTGGGTGGGCGGGATCCCGGCGGCGCGCGCGAGGGCCAGCTCGCCTGCGCTGGCGACCTCGACGCCGAGTCCGGCCTCGTGGAGCAGCCGGAGGACGGGGACGAGCGGGGTGGCTTTGACGGCGAAGGCGTGGAGCACGTGGGCGTCGGTGACGGCGGCGAACGCGCTGGTCAGCGCGGTGGCCGAGGCGCGGATGCCGGCGGTGTCGAGGAGGGCGACGACCGGTTCGGATGCGGAGAGGAGTCCTTGGTCGACGGAGGCTCGGACGGCGAGATCACGACGGTAGGAGGCCATGCGGCCCATCCTCGTCGATGTCGTCACCGGGACGGGTGAGAGCGGCCCTGTTGACTACATCTATTCATGACGCCAGGATGTGAATATCTGAACGACATTCGAGGAGGCACCGCCATGTCAGGACCCCGCCCCGTACGAGCGGCACGCGGTACGGAACTGAGCGCCCTGGGATGGCAGCAGGAAGCCGCCCTCCGGATGCTCCAGAACAACCTCGACCCCGAGGTCGCCGAGCACCCCGACAAGCTCGTCGTCTACGGCGGCACCGGCAAGGCCGCCCGCGACTGGCGCTCCTTCGACGCCATGGTCCGCACCCTGCGCACCCTCAAGCAGGACGAGACGATGCTCGTCCAGTCCGGCCGCCCGGTCGGCGTCATGCAGACCCACGAGTGGGCGCCGCGCGTCCTCCTCGCCAACTCCAACCTGGTCGGCGACTGGGCCAACTGGGAGGAGTTCCGGCGCCTGGAGCAGCTCGGCCTCACCATGTACGGCCAGATGACCGCCGGCTCCTGGATCTACATCGGCACCCAGGGCATCCTCCAGGGCACGTACGAGACCTTCGCCGCCGTCGCCGCGAAGAAGTTCGGCGGCACCCTCGCCGGCACGATCACCCTGACCGCGGGACTCGGCGGCATGGGCGGCGCCCAGCCGCTCGCCGTCACCATGAACGACGGCGTCGCGATCTGTATCGACGTCGACCCGCGCGCCATCGAGCGCCGCATCGAGCACCGCTACCTGGACGTGAAGGCCGACGACCTGGCCCACGCCCTCGCCCTGGCGACCGAGGCCCGCGACGCCCGCCGCCCGCTCTCCATCGGCCTCCTCGGCAACGCCGCCGAACTGCTCCCGCGGATGCTCGCCGAAGGCGCCCCGATCGACATCGTCACCGACCAGACGAGCGCCCACGACCCGCTCTCGTACTGCCCGGCCGGCGTGGCCTTCGAGGACATGGCCTCCGCCGCCGCCAAGGACCCGGCCGGGTTCACGGTGAGGGCCCGCGAGTCGATGGCGAAGCACGTCGAGGCCATGGTCGGCTTCATGGACGCGGGTGCCGAGGTCTTCGACTACGGCAACTCGATCCGCGGCGAGGCCCAGCTCGCCGGCTACGACCGCGCGTTCGCCTTCCCCGGCTTCGTCCCGGCGTACATCCGCCCGCTGTTCTGCGAGGGCAAGGGCCCCTTCCGCTGGGCCGCCCTCTCCGGCGAGGCCTCGGACATCCACAAGACGGACAAGGCGATCCTCGACCTCTTCCCGGAGAACGAATCGCTCCACCGCTGGATCAAGATGGCCGGCGAGCGCGTCCACTTCCAGGGCCTGCCCGCCCGCATCTGCTGGCTCGGCCAGGGCGAGCGCGACAAGGCCGGCGACATGTTCAACGACATGGTCGGCAACGGCACCCTCGCCGCGCCCCTCGCGATCGGCCGCGACCACCTCGACTGCGGCTCGGTGGCCTCCCCGTACCGCGAGACCGAGGCCATGCTCGACGGCTCCGACGCCATCGCCGACTGGCCGCTGCTCAACGCCATGGTGAACGTCGCCTCCGGCGCCTCCTGGGTCTCCCTCCACCACGGCGGCGGCGTCGGCATGGGCCGCTCCATCCACGCCGGGCAGGTCTCGGTGGCCGACGGCACCAAGCTCGCGGGCGAGAAGATCCGCCGCGTCCTGACGAACGACCCCGGCATGGGAGTCATCCGTCACGTCGACGCGGGATACGACATCGCCGAGCGCGTCGCCGACGAGAAGGGCGTCCGCGTCCCGATGCGCGAGGGCGGCTCCGAGAGCGGCTCCGAGGAAGGCTCGGCGTGAGCGACAGCTTCCACGCCATGTGGCGGTCGCTGCGGCCCATCGGCCGCAGCGCCGCCTCCGGCGGCTACCGGCGCTACGCCTGGACCGAGGCCGACACCGACTGCCGGCTCTGGTTCCGGATGCAGGCCGAGGCCCGCCGCCTGGACGTCGAGACCGACCGCAACGGCAACCAGTGGGCCTGGCTGGGCGACCCCGCGGCCGGCGACGCCGTCGTCACCGGCTCGCACCTCGACTCCGTCCCCGACGGCGGCGCCTTCGACGGCCCCCTCGGCGTCGTCTCCGCCTTCGCCGCCCTCGACGAACTGCGCGCCCGTGGCGTCTCGTTCAAGCGCCCCCTCGCCATCACCAACTTCGGCGACGAGGAAGGCGCCCGCTTCGGCCTCGCCTGCGTCGGCTCCCGCCTCACCGCGGGCCGGCTGACGAAGGAGCAGGCGTACGAGCTCCGCGACGCGTCCGGCACCAGCCTCCCGCAGGCCATGGAGGCGGCCGGGTACGACCCCTCGGGGATCGGCCCGGACCCCGAACGCCTCGCCCGCATCGGAGCGTTCGTCGAACTCCACGTCGAGCAGGGCCGCGCCCTCGACCTGTCCGGCGACCCCGTCGGCATCGCCTCCTCCATCTGGCCGCACGGCCGCTGGCGGTACGACTTCGCCGGCGAGGCCAACCACGCCGGCACCACCCGGCTCGTCGACCGCCGCGACCCGATGCTCACCTACGCGGAGACCGTCCTCGCCGCCCGCCGCGAGGCCGAACTCGCGGGCGCCGTCGCCACCTTCGGCAAGATCGCGGTCGAACCCAACGGCGTCAACGCCATCCCGTCGATGGTCCGCGGCTGGCTCGACGCCCGCGCCGCCGACCAGGACTCCCTGGACAAGGTCGTCACGGGAGTCGAGGCGGAGGCCAGGGCGTACGCCGACCGCCACGGCATCGACCTGACGGTCGTCCGGGAGTCCTTCACCCCGGTCGTGGACTTCTCGCACACCCTGCGCGACGAGCTGTCCCGGATCCTGGGCACCACGGGGAAGGTCCCGGTCCTCGGCACCGGCGCGGGCCACGACGCGGGTATTTTGTCCGAATCGATCCCGACCGCCATGCTGTTCGTACGGAACCCCACCGGTGTCTCGCACTCCCCGGCCGAATTCGCGGCCGAGGACGACTGCGCGGCCGGGGTCCTCGCACTCGCCGACGTACTGGAGGAGCTGGCGTGCCGCTGACGACGTACTGGCTGGAACACGCCTGGCTCGACACGAACGTCGAGCCGGGCGTCGCCCTGACCGTGTCCACCAGCGGCTCCGCCGCGGGTACCGAGGACGGCCGTATCGGCGCCGTACGCACCGGGGTGGACGCCCCGCCCCCCGGCGCCGTCGTCCTCCGCGGCCTCACGATCCCCGGCCTCGCCAACGCCCACTCGCACGCCTTCCACCGCGCCCTGCGCGGCACCGTCCAGGTCGGCTCCGGCACCTTCTGGACCTGGCGCGAGGTCATGTACACCGTCGCCCAGCGCCTCACCCCCGACAGCTACTTCGCCCTCGCCCGCGCCGTGTACGCGGAGATGGCCCTCGCGGGCATCACGGCCGTCGGCGAGTTCCACTACCTCCACCACGCGCCCGGCGGCACCCCGTACACCGACCCCAACGCCATGGGCGAGGCCCTGATCGCCGCCGCCGCCGACGCCGGCATCCGCATCACCCTCCTCGACACCGCCTACCTCTCCTCCGGCTTCGGCGCCGCACCCGACCGGCACCAGCTCCGCTTCACCGACGGCACGGCGGACGCCTGGGCGGAGCGGGTCTCGGCCCTGAAGGAGCGGGACGGCGTACGGATCGGGGCGGCCATCCACTCCGTACGGGCGGTCCCGGCCGACCAGCTGGCCACGGTCGCCCGATGGGCCCAGGACCGGCAGGCCCCCCTCCACGTCCACCTGTCGGAGCAGACCGCCGAGAACGACGCCTGCCTGGCGGCCCACGGCATGACCCCCACCCAGCTCCTCGCCGAGCACGGCGTCCTCGGCCCCCGCACCACGGGCGTCCACAACACCCACCTGACGGACGGGGACATCGCCCTCCTCGGCTCGTCGACCACCGGCACCTGCATGTGCCCGACGACCGAACGCGACCTCGCCGACGGCATCGGCCCGGCGGTCGCCCTCCAGCGCGCCGGCTCCCCGCTCTCCCTCGGCAGCGACAGCCACGCGGTCGTCGACCTCCTGGAGGAGGCGCGGGCCATGGAACTGAACGAGCGCCTGCGCACCCGCACCCGCGGCCACTGGACGGCTGCGGCCCTCCTCCGCGCGGCGACGGCGGACGGCCACGCGGCCCTCGGCCGGCCCGACGCGGGCACCCTGGAGGCGGGCGCGCTCGCCGACTTCACGACGATCGCCCTCGACTCGGTCAGGACAGCGGGACCGGTACCGCGTCTGGCAGCCGAGACGGCGGTATTCGCAGCGTCGGCAGCGGACGTCCGGCACACGGTCGTGGGCGGCCGCCATGTCGTACGGGACGGCGTCCACCAGTCCGTACCGGACGTCGGCCGGGCCCTCGCCGACTCGATCGCCGCCCTGCACGGCTGAAGGAGGAACCTCTCATGAACACCGGCCCCGCGGCGACGAACAACCCGGCGGCGATCTCCGCCCCCACGAGCGCGAACAGCGCCGTGGCGACGGCCGCCACCGCCATCGTCAACATCGCCAGCCTCGTCACGAACGATCCCTCCCTCGGTGATGGCAGTGCCCTGGGTCTGATCCAGGACGCGGCCGTCGTCATCGACGGCGACCGAGTCGTCTGGGTCGGTGAATCCAGCAAAGCACCGGCCACTGACAACAGGGTCGACGCCGGCGGCCGGGCAGTGATCCCCGGCTTCGTCGACTCCCACTCCCACCTCGTCTTCGCGGGCGACCGCACGGCCGAGTTCAACGCCCGCATGTCGGGCCAGGCGTACGCGGCGGGCGGCATCCGCACGACGGTCGCGGCGACCCGAGCGGCGACGGACGAGGCCCTGGAGCGCAACCTGACGCGCTACCTCGGCGAAGCCCTCCGCCAGGGCACGACCACCTTCGAGACGAAGTCCGGCTACGGCCTGACCGTCGAGGACGAGGCCCGCGCGCTGCGCATCGCCGCCGCGCACACCGACGAGGTGACGTACCTCGGCGCGCACATCGTCTCCCCGGACCACGCGGACGACCCGGCCGCGTACGTCGACCTCGTCACGGGCGAGATGCTGGACGCCTGCGCCCCGTACGCCCGCTGGATCGACGTCTTCTGCGAGAAGGGCGCCTTCGACGGCGACCAGGCCCGCGCGATCCTCACCGCGGGCAGGGCGAAGGGCCTCCACCCCCGGGTGCACGCCAACCAGCTGACGTACGGCCCCGGCGTCCAGCTGGCGGTGGAGCTGGACGCGGCGAGCGCGGACCACTGCACGCACCTGACGGACGAGGACGTGGACGCCCTGGCGCACTCGTCGACGGTGGCGACCCTCCTCCCGGGCGCGGAGTTCTCCACCCGGGCGCAGTGGCCGAACGCCCGCCGCCTCCTGGACGCGGGTGCGACGGTGGCCCTCTCCACCGACTGCAACCCGGGCTCGTCCTTCACCTCGTCCGTCCCGTTCTGCATCGCGCTCGCGGTACGGGACATGGGCATGACACCCGACGAGGCGGTCTGGTCGGCCACGGCCGGCGGCGCGGCGGCCCTCCGCCGCACGGACGTGGGCCGCCTGACGGTCGGCGCCCGCGCGGACCTGTCCGTCCTGGACGCCCCGTCCCACGTCCACCTGGCCTACCGGCCCGGCGTGCCGCTGGTGACGGAGGTCTGGCGGGCAGGCGTCCGTGTCGCCTGACGGACTGACGAGAGATCAGAAGTTATAAGTAACAGTCCAGTTGATCACGCCACTTGTTGAGTACGGGTACTCATGTGGGCGAAGGCCGTCCGATCGCATGATTCCCGCATGAGAACTCCGAACCGCTTCGCGAAGATCGTCCTGGCCGCCGCGCTCGGGAGCATGGCCCTGACCGCCTGCGGCACGGAGGACCCCTCCGGCAGGACCCATGCCAAGGCGTCCGCCGTGGGCGTCGGCGCCTCGGCGACGCCGACGCCCACGCCCACGCGGTTGATCCCGCCGGACGCTCTGGATACGCACCCCGACCCGGAGGTACGGGCCCTGGCGCTGCTCACCCGCATCATGGACACGTGCGCGCCGGGCACCATGCCCGAGCTGCCCGCCCTCCCGGCGGACGACGACCTCTCCGCGACAGTGGGGCCGGAGGAGGAGCCGGCGGAGGTCCCCAGGTCGGTCCCGGCCCCGCTCCCCTCGGACGCCCCCGAGCCGCCCGCCGACGAGCTCGCGAGGTCCCGGTCCACCGAGGAAGTGCCCCTGGCCTCCGTCGACAAGTGCGTCGGGGACGCGCACGCCGAACGCATCCGGAAGGCGTTCGACGGCGCGGTCCCGGCCGAGTACGCGGAACTGCGGAAGAAACTGATCACCCTGGACTACCTGCCGGAGAGCATCCACCGGATGCCGGACCACGGGGGCAAGCCCCAGGCCCGGATCGACCTCCGCGAGATGAGCATGAACGACAACCTGGCCCTGGAGGTCACCACCACCCCCCGCGGGACGACCGCCGAACCCTTCGGGGCCCCCGTGGC
Source organism: Streptomyces sp. NPDC058664 (assembly GCF_042716635.1). Classification (NCBI taxonomy): domain Bacteria; kingdom Bacillati; phylum Actinomycetota; class Actinomycetes; order Kitasatosporales; family Streptomycetaceae; genus Streptomyces; species Streptomyces sp. NPDC058664. The sequence continues at coordinate 226,396 of NZ_JBHXRW010000004.1, forward strand.
ACAGGACATACGGATCACCGAGGTGAAGCGGAAGCCGTAGCCGGACGCGCCCGTGTCCTGACAAGGCGCGGACCGTCAGGCGGACGACGACCGGCTCCGCCGCTCCCGGCGCCGTCAGGTTCGCGCCCGGCGCCCGGCGCAAACACCGCGTACGCCTGCCGAGCGGGGTTCCGGACCGGTACCGTCCTGTCCTGGCGGTACTCAGGGGGTTGGACCGGGGGGTCGGCAAGGTGAGTGCTTTTCGTGTGCGGGTCGTGCGGCCGGGGGAGCTGGGCGAGCGCGAGGTCGAGGCGTGGCGGGAACTGCGGGCCAAGTCCGGTGCGCCCGCGAACCCCTTCATGGAACCGGAGTTCACCCGCGCCGTGGCCGAGGTGCGGCCCCGGTCGCGGGTCGCCGTGTGGTGGGAGGGGGACGAGCCGGTCGGCTTCTTCCCCTTCGAGAAGGGGCCGTTGGGGCAGGGCCGGGCCATCGGCTTCGGCGTCTCCGACAGCCAGGGCGCCATCCTGCCGTCCGGTCTGCGGCCGGGCGCGCGCGCGGTGCTCCGCGCCTGCGGGATCGCGATGTGGGAGTTCGACAACCTGGAGGACGGCCAGCCCGTCTTCGCCGGTGCCGCCACCGAGTCCTTCGCCTCGCCCGTGATCGACGTCGGCGAGGGGTACGCGGCCTACGAGGCGCTGCTGCGCGTCCAGTCGCCCAAGTTCCTCAAGACCACCCTCGCCAAGGAACGCCGGCTCGCCCGCCAGGCCGACGGCGAGGTGCGGTTCGTCTTCGACGAGCGCGACCCGGCGGCCCTGCGCACCCTCATGGAGTGGAAGTCCGCCCAGTACCGCAGGACCGGGCGCGGTGACCGCTTCGCCAAGGAGTGGATCAACACCCTCGTCCGGCGTCTCCACGAGCAGCGCACGCCCGGCTGCTCCGGCGTCCTGTCCGTGCTGTACGTGGGGGAACGGCCGATCGCCGCGCACTTCGGGCTGCGGTCCGCGACCGTGCTGTCCTGCTGGTTCCCCTCGTACGAAACCGAGTTCGCGAAGTACTCACCCGGCCTCGTGCTGCACCTGCGGATGGCCGAGGCGGCGGCGGGCGCCGGGATCGGGATGCTGGACCTGGGGCGCGGCGACGCCGAGTACAAGGACGCGCTGAAGACCGGAGAGCTGACGGTGACCGAGGGGGCCGTCTTCGTCCCCGGCGCCCGGGCCGCCCTGCACTGGCTGGGTCGCGAGCCCGCCCGCCGCGCCCACAGCTTCGTCCGCAACCGGCCCGCCCTCGCGGCCCGGGCCAGGTCCGCGCTCAACGGCGTCGCCCGGTTGCGGGGCCACCGATAGCCGCGGCCGTCGTTCCGGTGGGCACCGTCCGTCCCCGTCGTCGTACTTCCCGCTTCCCCACCTCCCCACCTCCCTGTTTCCCCGAGGGGACCCCGTTGAGCAGCCGTCCGCCCCGCGCCATCTCCGTCGCCGAGCTCGATCTCGACGCGCCCGACGGGAACGTCCTGTCGCTCCGGTCCGCGCCCGGCGGGCCGCCGCTCGTGGGCGGTGACGTGTACGCGCTCGTACGGCTCCGGGGGCGGCCCGCCGCCACCGTCATCGGGGCCGTAGCGGAGGGCGAGGACCCCGCCGAGGTGCTCGGCGCGCTCGCCCGTGAGCGGCTCGCGCAGGCCGGGCCCCGCGGCGACGCCGAGCGGCTCGCCGCCCGGTCGGAGCCGGTGCCCGCCGGACCCCCGCCCCGTACCTCCGTCGTCGTCGCCACCCGCGAGCGCCCCGAGCAGCTCGCCCGCGCCCTCGACTCGCTCCTCGCCCAGGACCACCCGGACTTCGAGATCGTCGTCGTCGACAACGCGCCCCGGACCACGGACACGTACGACCTCGTCACGGGGAAGTACGCCGACCGCGTCCGGTACGTCCGCGAGGACACCCCCGGTCTCGCCGTCGCCCACAACACCGGGCTCGCCGCCGCCGACGGCACCGTCCTCGCCTTCACCGACGACGACGTCATCGCCGACCCGCACTGGCTGGCCGCGCTCACCGGGCCGTTCGCCGCCGATCCGGACCTCGGCTGCGTCACCGGCCTGATCCTGCCCGCCCGGCTGTCCACCCCCGCCCAGGTCCTCCTCGAATCGCACGGCGGCTTCGCGAAGGGTTTCGCACCCCGCCTGTACGACCCGGCCAGGCCGCCCGCCGACGAGCCGCTCTTCCCCTTCACGGCGGGCAGTTTCGGCTCCGGCGCGAACATGGCCTTCCGGACGGACGCACTGAGGAGAGCCGGTGGTTTCGACCCGGCGACCGGCACCGGGACGGCGGCGAAGGGCGGCGACGACCTGTACGCCTTCGTCGCCGTCCTCTCCGCGGGCTTCCGCCTGAGGTACACCGCCGAGGCCCTCGTCTGGCACCACCACCGCGACACCTGGCAGGACCTGCGGAACCAGGCGTACAGCTACGGCGCCGGCCTCACCGCGTACCTCACCGCGACCCTCGTCCGCAGCCCCCGCCTGCTGCCCGCGCTGCTCACCCGGCTGCCGCGCGGCCTCGCGTACGCCCGCACGATGACCGCCCAGCGCGGGGAGCCCCACGCGCAGAGCACCGGCGGCGTCCCCGGCGAGCACGGCAGCCACCACCACCCCTGGCCCCGAAGCCTCTCCCGACTGGAGCGACGCGGCATGCTCTACGGCCCGATCGGATACGCGAAGGCCCGCGTCGCGGCCCGGAAGGGAAGGAACCCCCGATGACCGGAGTCCCCCTGCCCGCCCGGATCCCCGTGCTCCTCTACCACGCCGTGATGGACGACCCCCCGGACTGGATCGCCGAATTCACGGTGACACCACGGGAGTTCGCCTCCCAGCTCGACGCGGTCGTCGCCAGCGGCCGGCACCCGGTCACCGTCGGCGCCCTGGCCGCGCACCTCGCCGACGGGGCCCCGCTGCCGGACCGGCCCGCCGTCATCACCTTCGACGACGGCTTCGCCGACCTGGTGGGGCCGACGGCCGAGGCGCTCGCCGCCCGGGGCCTGCCGGCCACCGCGTACCTCACCACCGGGGCCATCACCCGGGGCCGGCCCTGCCTGTTGCCGCCCGCGCCGATGATGACCCTCGCGCAGGCCCCGCGCCTGGAGGAGTACGGGATGGAGGTCGGCGGCCACACCGCGACCCACGCGCAGCTCGACACCCTGGCCCCGGGCGTCCTCCGGCGCGAACTGCGCGAGTCGAAGGCGGTCCTGGAGGACACCCTCGGCCACGAGGTACGGCACCTCGCCTACCCGCACGGCTACAACAGCCCCGCCGTCCGGCGGGCCGCCGCGGCCGCCGGCTACACCTCGGCGGTCGCCGTCCGGCACGCGCTGAGTTCGGGGAGCGACGAGATCTACCGCATCGCCCGGCTGATCGTGCGACGCACCCACACCGCCGCCGACGTCGAGCGGTGGATGGAAGGACGGGGCGCGAAGACCGCCCCGTACCGGGATTCGCTGCCCACGGTCGGCTGGCGGATGTACCGCAGGGCCCGCACCCTGCTCGGGGGACCCGAGTTCGCCGGCTGAGCGCACCGCCTGCCAAGATCATCAACTCTCCTCCGAAGGAAGGGAGTTGAATGTGCGTACATAACCGAAGTACGTTCCTTTGTTTCGCCAAGGGGAGCGTGGGGGGAGAGCCGTCGTGCAGCACCATGTGCCATCAACACCGGTGACCGGGAGCGACGGCGTGCCGTCGCAGCCCTCCGCGCGGGGCCGGGAGGCCATGGAGCGCGAAGCCGGGGAACAGACCGTCGGCGAAACCCCGGCCCCCCGCCGCCGGACCGGCCCCGCCGCCGCGCTCCGCTCCCCGGCCGCCCTCGACCTGCCCCCCCTCGTCCTCGCCGCCGCGCTCTGGCTGTGGGCACTGCCCCGCATCGACTTCCGGAGCATCGAGGAGTTCGGCCTCCTCGACCGCTTCCCCCTCAGCTTCTACGCCGCCCTCGCCGTCCTGACCTGCGGATTCGTCATCACCCTGCGGCGTGCCGGCACCGCGCCCCTCTGGCCCGCCACCTACTGCGCGGCGATGCTCGTCGCCCTCAAGGCGCCGCCCGCGATCCTCTACGACACCGTCCGCTACGCCTGGGCGTCCAAGCACGACGCGATCATCAGCAGGCTCCTCACGGAGGGCACCGTCCACCCCGGGCGCGAGCTCTCCGGCGGCATGTCTGCCTACGACCAGTGGCCCGGCTTCTTCTCCCTCGACGCCGCGCTCGTCCGCGCCTTCGGCGTCGATGCCGCCGCCTCGTTCATCAACTGGGCCCCGGTCGCGCTCGGCCTGCTCACCGTGCCCGTCCTCATCCTCGTCTACCGCACGTTCAGCGACGACTGGCGGCTCGTGTGGACCGGGGTGTGGATCTTCCAGCTGGCGAACTGGGTCGGCCAGGACTACCTCTCCCCGCAGGGCTTCTCTTACCTGCTCTACCTCACCGTCTTCGCCGTCGTCGTCCGGCACTTCGTCCTGCCCGGTTCGGCGGGCGCACTCCGTGACCGCTCCGCGCTCGACCCGGCCGCCGCGTCCGTACCGCCGCCCACGACCACCCGGCAGCGGGCGGTCGCCGTCCTCTTCCTCGTCCCGATCATCGCCACCATCAACGCCTCGCACCAGCTCACGCCCGTGATGCTGTGCGCGAGTCTCTTCGCCCTCTGCCTCACCCGCCGCTACCGCAACCTCGGGCTCCTCGCCACCACCGGCCTGATCATGCTGGTCTGGAACCTGACCATGGGCCGGGAACTCTTCCTCGACACCCTCGGCACCCTGCGCGAGAAGGCCGGCGACCTCCTCGGCAACTCCCGCCCCGGCTTCGCCGGCGACCCCACGGGCCCCGGCCCGGAACTGGTCGGCAGCGCCAACGTCCTGATGGTCCTCGGCCTTGCCGGGCTCGCCGCCGCGGCCGTGCTGCTCCGCCGCAAACTGGCCCGCAGCGCCCTGCCGCTGGTGCTCGCCGCCGCCGCACCCCTCCCGATGTTCGCCGTCAACGACTACGGCGGCGAGATGATCTTCCGCGTCTACCTCTTCGGTCTGCCCGGCGCCGCTTTCTTCGCCGCCGCCGCGCTCGTCCCCGCCGCCGGGGCCGTGAGCCGCGCCGCCGTGATCGCCCGCCGCACGGCCGCCGTCGCCCTGCCCGTCACCCTCGTCGCCATGCTCGCCGGCTTCCTGCCCTCGTACTACGGCAAGGAAGGCATGCACTACGCGCCGCCCGGCGAGACCGCGCTCACCCGCCGCGCCTTCGACCGGGCGCCCGAGGGAGCACTGATCCTCGCCGCGACCGGCGCCTTCGCCGACTCCTACTACCGCTACGACCACTACGAGCGCTGGTTCTTCACCGAGCAGGAGGTCGACGAGAACCTCCGCATGCTGAAGGACCCGGCCGGCTACCTCGCCGGCGGCATCCCCGAGGGCCGCCCGGCCTACGTGATCCTCACCCCCACCCAGGGCGAGGCCGTCATCGGCGAGGGCTACCTCCCGGAGGGCGGCTTCGACACCCTCCGGGAGGCGCTCAAGAGCTCCCCGCTGTTCGGGGTCGTGGAGGAGAGCCGGTACGGGCTCGTCCTCCGCTACCGCCCCACGACCGGCGGCTGACACCCCTCCCGGCACGTCCCGCCGCAGACCACACGCACGAGGAGCAGATACGCCATGGCCCACCCACGTCTGACCCCGCGCGTCCAGCGCAGAGCCGCCCTCGCGGCCTCCGGATGGGTCGCCCTCGCCGCGACCGCGTTCCCCGGCGGCTCCCCGCTGCGCTGGATCCCCGTCCTCGCCTTCGTCGTCCTCGCGCCGGGTCTCGCCCTGATGCTCCCGCAGCCCCTCGGGCTGCGGCCCGGCGCCCGCCTGGAGGCCCTGGCGCTCGCCGCGCCCGTCAGCCTCTCCGTGGCCACCCTCGCCGCGACCACCCTGTTCCTGACGAAGTCCTTCTCCCTGACGGTCTTCCTCGTCGTCCTCGCCCTCTTCGTGAGCGTCGCCGCCACTCTGCCCGGCGTACCGCTGCCGGCCGCCACGCGCGGCGCCGTCGAGCGGGACGGCGCCAGGGCCGACGGCTCGCGGGGGTTCCCCCGGTTCCGTAAACGAAGGCCCGGTGGGGGGCGGTGACCGGGCGGCACTCCCAGGGCGGCCCCTGGACCCGGATCGCCGTCGCGCTGGCCGCCGTCGGCGCGCTGACCGCGGGCATAGGGGTCTGGTCGACCCTCACCGAGGACGACGACCGCTGTGCCCCCGACACCTCGCTCGTCGCACCGTGCGGGGCCTGGTGGGGCGCGTACATCCCGCACGACGAGAACAGCTCGCTCACCCGGCCGGTGTACGCCTTCGAGAAGAAGATCGGCCGCAAGCTCGACCTCGTCTACACGTACCACGACATGTCGGGGAGCAAGGCCGACGGCGAACTGCTCACCCCCGACGAGCGGGAACTCGGCCGCGAACGGCTCCTCATGCTGGCCTGGGAGTCCACGGTGTGGACCGAGAAGCACCACGCCAACTGGACCGAGAAACAGCTCGGGTGGAAGAACATCGCCTCGGGGGCGTACGACAGCTCCGTCATCGACCCGCAGGCCCTCCGCCTCAAGGAGTACGGCAAGCGGGTCTTCTTCTCCTTCGACCAGGAGGCCGACTTCCGCATCGAGCAGGGCGCCGGGACCCCGCAGGAGTACGTCGCCGCCTACCGCCACGTCCGTGACCGCTTCGAGGAGCTGGGCGTCACCAATGTGGTGTGGGTGTGGACCGTCTCCGGCTACCTCGGCAACGCCACCCTGATGAAACAGCTCTACCCCGGCGACGACTACGTCGACTGGATCGGCATGGACCAGTACAACTACTACCTCTGCCACAAGTCGCCGAACTGGCTGGACTTCGACAGGAGCCAGCGCCCCGGCTACGACTGGCTCCGGAAGAACATCTCCGCCGACAAGCCCGTCATGCTCTCCGAGTTCTCCACCGCCCCCGATCCGAAGCGGCCCGAGAGGCAGCGCGACTGGTACACCGCCATCCCGGAGGTCGCGCCGACGCTGCCGCAGGTGAAGGCGTACGTGCACTGGAACCGCGCCGTGCCCGGACCCGGCTGCGACCTGACGGTCGACTCCGGTCCCGGTCTCGAGGGCTACCGGATCGCGGGCCAGGACCCGTACTTCCACCAGGACGTGCCCGGGAAGTGACGTGACGGGCGGGCCCTGGGCCCCGGCCGGCCCCTTCGGTCAGTGTCTGCCCGACGTCAGCCCCCGGAAGGCGCACACCGCCATCGTGCCCCCGGCCAGGCCGAGGAAGAGCGGCAGCGGGGCGGCGGCGAAGGCCTGCTGCCCCGCCCAGCCCGCCCAGACAAGCACCCACACCACCCCGGCCGTGACCCGCGCGCCCACCCCGACGACCCGCAGCAGCACGGCCGTGATCAGCAGACACAGCGCCTGGAGCACGATCGGGGCGACGGCCCGCCCCACCCCCTCGCCCAGGAGCGTCGCGCCGGGGCCGCCCGCCTCGGCCGGCCGCAGACCGAGCAGGGGCGGCGCGGTGTGCAGGGCGAGGAAGGTGGCGAGCAGGACCGTTCCGGCGTACGGGGGCCGGAAGACGCGGAGTCCGACGGCGGCGCCCTGGAGGGCGACGAGCAGCAGCCCGGCGGCGAGCGTGACGGGCGGGAGCGCGGTCAGCAGACCGGTCCCGGAGAGCCGCTCCACGTCGAGCGCGCCGGAGCCGGCGAGCGGGAACCAGAAGAGCGCGGCGGCCAGACCCAGGAGCAGCCACAGCCCGGCCACTGTCCGGCCGTGGCCGTGGCCGAGGCGCAGCCACAGTCCGTCCTCCGTCCGGACGCGGCCGGCAGCGGCCTCCGCCGGGGCCGTACTCCGCTGCTCGGCAGCGGCTCCCGTGCGGTCCGCGCCGCCCGGCGCCGACTTCGACTCCGACTTCGACTCCGGCGCCGATCGGGCGCCCGGCCCCCCGCCGCCCCCCTCCCGTTCCTCGGCCCGCTTCCTGGGCACGTACACCGGGATGCCGAACGCGGGCGTCACCGAGTCGTGCGCCCCGCGCAGGTAGGCGCTCTCCCGTGCCCAGCTCGTGCCGTAGTCGTCCTCCGCGCGTTCCCTCACCCGCGCCTCGGCCTTCGGCCTCTCGGGCGCCACCCGGCCCTTGAGCGTGGCCCGCAGGCCGGGTACGCAGGCGGCCGCCGTCACGGTCATCCCGCCCAGGACGGCGTATCCGGCCCCGGCGATGCCGAAGGGGCCGAGGAGGAAGGCCGCGCTGCCGAGCACCAGGACGCACATGGCGCCCTGGAGGGCGGCGAGCGCGCCCGTACGGCCCTGGACGCGCAGCACCCCGATGTACAGCTCGACGGCGACCCGGGGCAGCGCGGCGGCGGCGAGCAGCCGGAGGACGGTCGTGCCGTTCTCGGCGTACTCCGTGCCGAAGGGCGCGAGGAGCAGCGGGGCGAGCACGACGAGGAAGAGGACGACCGGGACGAGCAGCAGCACCATGCGGCGCAGCGCGCCCCTGACGCCGTCGGCGAGGGAGTCGGGGCTGTGCGAGGCGTGCGCGGTGAGCGAGGAGGCCATGTTGATGGCCATGAACTCCATGGTGCCGCCGACGGTGTACGCCGTGTAGAAGAAGGCGTTGTGGGCGGCGTCGAAGCGGACGGCGACCATCATCGGCAGCAGGCTGATCATCAGCAGACTGAAGACCGAGCCGACCGAGTCCCCGGCGAGGAACCGGCCGATCTCGCGCATCGTCGGCGGCTCGCGGTCCCGGTCGGCGCGTGCCTGCCGGGGGATGAGGCGGCGGAAGACGAGCCAGCCGACCGGCACGACGGAGAGCGCGATCGCCGCCGCCCAGGAGACGAAGACGCCGAGCACCGGTAGGGCGACGGCGAGGACGACGAGCAGCACGAGCTTGCCGAGCGAGAAGACGGCGTTGCCGACGGGGACCCAGATGGCCCGTCTCAGGCCGGTGAGGACCGCGTCCTGGAGGGTGAGCAGGGCCCAGCCGATGCTGGCGGCGGTGAAGAAGATGCCGGCGGACAGGGTGCCGAGGGGGGCGTACGAGGGTCCCCACCAGTCCAGGGTGAGCAGGAAGACACCGCAGGCGACACCGACGACCAGGGTGCTGACCAGGTACAGGCGCAGCACGAGCGGCCCGGTGGCGCGCCCGGCCCTGGGCACGTACCGGACGACCGCGCCGGTCAGCGTCGTCGCGGTGAGAGAGGCGAGCATCCGCTGGGCGGCGATGGCGGCGGAGCCCTGCCCGACGGCCTCCTCCGTGTAGTAGCGGGCCGCGACCAGCCAGAAGCCGAGCCCGAGAGCGGCGGAGACGCCGGTGGAGAGCATCAGCGCGTACGCGTTGCGGAACAGGGAGCTCTCTCCGGAGCCGTCGCCCGCGCCGTCCTGGTCGGCGGGGGGCTCCGGCGCGGCGCCCCCGGGCTCCTCGGCCGCGGGACGGTCGGTGTCCCGCAGTCGTACGGTCTCGGTCACCGGGCGCCGCCGGGAGCCGCCGACAGGTGCGCGGGGCGGATTCCGGCGGCGCGCAGGACGGGCAGGACCTCGTCCGCGCGGCGCGGGTCCACCGGCAGGGCGTGCCGGGCGAACCAGGCGGCCGGCTCCGGCGCGGGGGAGGGGTCGGTGAACGCCTCGCCCGCGTAGCTGTCGAGGGGCGGGTCGTAGACGTAGCCGGTGGTGATCCGGCGCCGGGCGAGGGCGTCGATCGCCGCGTCCCTGTCGTCGACGAGCAGCGGCACCCGGAACAGCGGCTGTACGGGCTCCGCCGGGGCGAAGGCCGAAGCGGAGGCCGAAGCCGGGGCCGGGGCGTCGGGCGCGCCGTACTCGCTCGCCAGGAGGCGGGCGGTGCCGTCGCGGTGCGCGGCGAGGACGCCGTCGAGCCGGTCGAGCCTGCGGGTGGTGCGGCGGAGCCGGCCGGCGCCGGGACGGAGCCGGTAGTCGTGCATGTCGACCCGGACCCAGGGGTGGAAGGGTTCGAGCGCGGGCGCGGCGGGCAGGGCCCGCTCCAGCGCGGCGGCGCGGAGCGGCATCCGGATCTCCTCGCGCTCCTCGAGGCCGAGCCGCCGTACGGCCGCGCGCGCGGCCCCGACCAGGCGCAGTCCGCGCAGGGTGGCCTCGGCGTACGGCCGGAGCAGGTAGGCGAGTTCGGCGGTGGGCCGGGTCGGGTGCAGCAGCGCGTCACGGGCGGCGGCGAGTTCGCCGCGCAGCGCCGGGTCGGCGAGGGCGAGGAAGCCGCCGGCCTTGGCTGCGGTGTGCTTCGACAGGCTGAAGACGGAGGCCTCGCCGTACGTGCCGACGGGGCGTCCGCCGACGGTGGAGCCGATCGCGTGCGCCGCGTCCTCGATCAGCGGGATGCCGAGCCGGTCGCAGCGCTCCCGCAGCTCCGGTGCCGGGTCGGGGTTCCCGTACAGGTTGGTGGTGAGGACGGCGGAGAGGCCCCGCCAGACGGACTCGGGGACGGCGGCCGTGTCGACCGACCCGTCCCGGGGGTCGAGCGGGGCCTGTACGGGGCGGAGTCCGGCGGCCAGGACGACGAAGAAGATGACGTCGTCGTTGACGGGCGACATCAGCACCCGGCCACCGGGCCGGCACCAGTGGCGCAGCGCGAGGTAGAGCCCGAAGCGGCACGACGGCACGTAGAGGCACTCCCTGCCGCCGAGCCGGACGCGCATGCGTTCTTCCATGTCCGCGTACGCAGAAACCATGTGATTCCCCCCTGAATCCCCGGCCTCAATGTGACCCAGTCCGGACGGCGCGTCAACAAGGCCCTGCGACCGCGCCGTTCCGGTCGTGCGGAAGGGCCCGTCCCGGGTCCGAAGACCGTGAACGGGCCCTTTCCGCAGCCATCTTGACGGCTCGGGGGAGGCGGTGGAGGTCATTCCCCCAGAGTGGGGTCTCTCCCCCGGAGCGGGGTCATTCCTCCAGGGTGAGGCCCCGGCGCAGCCTGGCGAGGGTCCGGGCCAGCAGCCGGGACACGTGCATCTGCGAGACGCCGAGCTCCGCGCCGATCTCCGACTGGGTCATGCCGGAGACGAAGCGGAGGGAGAGGATCTGCCGCTCGCGGGCGGGCAGCGAGGCGATCATCGGCTTCAGGGAGGCGATGTACTCGATCCCGGTGAGGCCGCGGTCCTCGTAGCCCAGCCGGTCGGCGAGCGTGGCTTCGCCGCCGGCGCCCTCCTCCTCGTCGGACTGCGCGTCGAGGGAGGCCGCGGTGTAGGCGTTGCTCGCGGCCATGCCCTCGACGACCTCCTCGGGGGCGATGCCGAGTTCCTCCGCGAGTTCGGCGACGGTCGGGGCGCGGTCGAGGCGCTGGGAGAGCGCGTCACCGGCCCTGGCGAGGTCGAGCCGCAGCTCCTGGAGCCTGCGCGGCACGTGCACGGACCACGAGGTGTCGCGGAAGAAGCGCTTGATCTCGCCGATGATCGTCGGCATCGCGAAGGTGGGGAACTCGACGCCGCGGGTGAGCTCGAAGCGGTCGATCGCCTTGATCAGGCCGATGGTGCCGACCTGGACGATGTCCTCCATCGGCTCGCTGCGGGTGCCGAAGCGGGCTGCGGCGAACCTGACCAGGGCCAGGTTGAGCTCGACGAGGGTGTTGCGGACGTACGCGTGCTCGTGGGTGCCCTCTTCGAGCTCGGCGAGCCGGGCGAACAGCTGCTTCGACAGGGCGCGCGCGTCGACCGGTGCGATCCGGTCGAGGGGCCGGTCGGTGAGCCGGTCGGCGAGCTCCTCCGGGAGCTGGGCGGTACGGTCCGCGGAGTGGTGGTCGGGGGAGAGGGTTCGGTTCGCGGGACGGCCGAGGGGTCGGTCGTCGGGTCGGTCGAGGGTGACTGCTGCCGACGGCGCGTCGGGGGTACGCGAGGCGTCGAGCCGGGGTGACATGGGTCTCCTTCGTGGTCCTTCTGCTGCGGTTTGCGGCGCCTCCGAAGCCGTCGTGTCGGGTGTTCTCCTCTAGCCCTACCTGTTCGACGCGCAAGGTCGCAAGTGTCGACAATCCGGTTTGTCCGCTTATGTGGTGGAGGCCATGTGCACGGGAGGGCGCCTCGCTTGTAGGGTTCGAGACATGTCAGTCGGCATCCGCGAGAGCGAGAAGAGGCACAGCCATGGACCGCGAGAACATCGGCAGCGCACCGCCCGCGCGGTTGCGGGTCGAGGTCCGGACTGTGGGCGGGAGCACGCTCCTCGCGCCGGTGGGTGAGCTCGATCACCACACCGCCGAACTGCTGCGCGCCCCCCTGGACGGCGCGCTCGACGAGGGCTCTTCCCGTCTGGTCGTCGACTGCTCGGGCCTGGAGTTCTGCGACTCGACCGGGCTCAACGTCCTGCTCGGCGCCAGGCTGAGGGCGGAAGCCGCCGGCGGCGGGGTCCATCTGGTGGCGATGCGGCCCGCGGTGGCCCGGGTGTTCCAGATCACGGGCGCGGAAGCCGTCTTCACCGTGCACGAGACGCTCGCCACGGCCCTCCCCGGCTGAGTGCCGGCCGAGCGCCGGCCCGCCGGGTTCCGCCCCGGGCCGCCCCGCGGCCCGTACGTCCTGCCCCTCTGTCCCGTCGATCGGTGAGGTGAAGCGCTGATGGACCAAGCTTCCGACGTCCGTACGATCGCCCTCGGCGAGACCAGCGGCACCGTGCCGCTCGCCCGCGACTTCACGCGGACCGCGCTCCAGGAATGGGGCTGGCTGCCGGCCGCCACCGCCGACCGCAGGGCCGCCGCCGAGGACGTCCTCCTCGTCGTCTCCGAACTCGTCACCAACGCCTGTCTGCACGCCGAGGGCCCCGAACGCCTCCGCGTCCTGCGCCTCGCCAAGGTCCTGCGCCTCGAAGTCACCGACCGGGGCGCCGGCCAGCCCGCGCCCCGCACCCCGCACCGGTCCGGCCGGCCGGGCGGCCACGGCATGTTCATCGTGCAGCGCCTCTGCCTCGACTGGGGCATCGAGCGCACCCCGGGCGCCCCCGGCAAGACGGTCTGGGCCGAACTCGCCGCGCCCGTCTAGGAACGGCCAGGAGCCGGCCCGGGACTTTCACGGTCTCTCTTCCTTCCTCCTTCTTCCCTCCGCAAGGCCTCGGGCGTACCTTGACGCCCAATCTGATAGGTCGTCAGTTATGTTGCGGTGAGGGGTGCTCGGGGTGTCCAAGGAGCCGAACCGGAGGAAAAGGACCGCCGCGCTCACGGCCGCGGTCGCGGTGACGGGCGCGGCCGTCCTGGCCGGAGCCCCGGCCGCGCAGGCGGCCGTCGTCGACGTCGACTACGCCTGCGACACGAAGATCGGGCCCAAGAGCGCCGTCTCGCCCGTCGACATCAAGGCCGTCAAGAACGGCAGCGCCTACACGATCACCATGTCGTTCGAGAAGGGAGTCTCCGACAGCCCGGTCGAACTCCCCAAGGGCGTCATGACCCCGCGCGCCGAACTCGTCCTCGGCGGCGACGCCGAGGGCACCGTCAAGGTCAAGGGAACGCCGAACACGGCCGCCATCCCACCCGACACCCCCATCGGCATCGGCACCCTGACGGGCACGTACACCCCGAGCAGGAACGGCAAGGTCACCTTCACGGCCGGGAAGCTCACCGTGCACGCCCTCGGCATGGACGCCGCCGTCTGCACCCCGAGGAACAACCCCGCGCCCTCCCTCGAACTCCAGGTCACCGGCGTCTCCGGCGGCTCCGGCACCCCACCGCCCGCCGACGACCGGGAGGACACCGGCGCCGAACTGCCCAGGACCGGCCCGCTCGACTCCGCCATGGCCCTCGGCACCCTCGGCGGCACCGTCCTGCTGACCGGCGCCGCCGGAGTCCTCTGGCTCACCCGGCGCACGGCACGCTGATGCGGAGCGCGGCACGCTCCGGGCTCGTGGCCGCCGCGACCGCCCTCGTCGGCGCGGTCGCGGCGGCTCCCCCCGGACCCCGGGACTGGACGGCGGCGCCCGCCGCCGGACGGCCGTACGCCTATCTGGAGGGCCCCGCCGGCAGCGTTCTCCAGGACACCCTGTCGCTGACCAACCCGGGCGCCCGGCCGCTCACCGTACGGCTCAGCGGACAGGGCGCGCCGGTGTCCTTCGCCGCCCGGACCGTGACCGTGCCCGCCAGGACCAGGGCCGACGTGCCGTTCGCCGTGACCGTCACCGCCGACACCCCGCCCGGCGAACTCCGGGGCACCGTACGGGCCACGGCGCCGGACCGGGAGGTACGCGTCGACCTGCGGCTACGGGTCAGCGGCCCCCGGCTCGCCGCCCTCACCGTCGAAGGCGTCCACGTCGACACCACGACCGGCACCCTCCGGTACACCCTGGTCAACCGCGGCACCACGGTCCTCGCCCCGCACCTCGCGGTCCACGCCGAAGGAGTTCTCGGCACCGTCCTCGACCGGCCGGACCGCCCCCTGCCGCTCACCCTCCGCCCCGGCGAGCGGGCCACCCGCACCGAACCCTGGCCCGACCCGCCCGCCCTCGACTCCGTCACCGTCCGGCTGACCGTCGGCGCCCCGGGCGCCGCCCCCGCCACCGCCCGCGCCGAGGCCTCCTTCGCCTCGAGCCCGGCGCTCACCGGAGCGGCCGGCCTGCTCCTCGCGGCGGCGGGCGGCGGCGGATACGCGGTACGCGCGGTACGGCGGCGCGGAAAGTCCCGTACCCAGCGAACGTCGGCGGGAGCGACACCATGAGGCGGACACGTACGGTCACGGCGCTCCTGGCGGCCCTCGCCCTCGCCCTGCTTCCCGCGTCCCCGGCACGGGCCGCACCCGGCCCCGCCGTCGAACTCTCCCGGACGGAGGGCGGCAAGGGCGGCGAGATCACCGTCAGCGGCAGCGGCTGGAAACCGGGCGCGCTGCTCATGCTCCTGATCTGCGGCCAGGCCGCCCCCGGCACGGGCGTCATCGGCGGCACCAACTCCTGCGCCAACACCGACGGCCGGGCCGCCACCGTCGACGCGCGGGGCGCCTTCAGCGTGAAGCTCCCGGTCGCCGAGCCCCCCAAGCCCTGCCCCTGTGTCGTGCACGTGGCCGGGGTCACCGGTCAACAGGACGCGGTCGACCGGGAGTTCACCGTCGCCGGACACCCCACCGCCCCGCTCCCCGAGGCCTCCGGCGACGGGCGGCTCGCCGTCCTCGCCGCCGTACGCCTCGACGGCTCCGGCGGCCTCCTCACCTGGTTCGGCGCGCCACCGCGCCGCGAGATCGTCCTCACCGTCGGCAACCTCGGCTCCGCACCCGTCAAGGACCCCGTCTTCCAGGTCGGCACCAGCCACGGCGTCTTCGCGCCGCGGTACGAGGAACGCCAGTGGCGCGGCACCGTCGCACCCGGCGGGAAGGCCCTCGTCCGGCTCCCCGTGGAACTCACGGCGGGCGCGCACGGCGACTACCAGGTCTCCGTGCGGTACGCGGGCAAGGTCCTGGCCGAGCAGCCGTGGGGGGTCGGCAGGCCCTGGGGCGTGACGCTCTTCTGGCTGCTGCTCGCCCTGGTCGTACCGGCGGCGCTGTTCCGGATCGGGATGGCCGTGGTGGACCGGGCACGACCCGCCACGAGCCCCGCCGCCGCCCGACCGCCGCGCCGCCGGCGCACACGCGCCCCCCTTCCCGCGCGGCGGGAGGCGGGGGACGACGAACCGACCGCGGTCCTGCCGTGGTTCAGGCCTGACTCCGCACCGTCAGCCCCAGAGAGCAGCCCGACGACGAAGGGACAAGCGTGAGTACGCAACGGAGGATGAGTGCGGCCGGAGTCGCGCTGATGCTCGGCGGCGCGGGGATCCTCGTTTCCGCCGGCCCCGCACGGGCCGCCGAGGTCTCGTACAGGACGGAGTGCATCCCGCCGTCCATCTCCGGGCTTCCGCCCGTGCAGGGCACGACGAAGGTGCTGATCACCGCACCGGCGGAGGCCAAGGTCGGCGACGAGGTCGAGATCGTCTGGAAGACGGTCCAGGCCGCGTCGAAGAACCCCGATCTGCTCGACCTCGGCGCGGACACGGTCAAGCCGACCGGGGTCCTCACCGTGGGCGGCGCGGCGACCGGCACCGTCGCGATGGAGGGGCCGCGGCAGAACCCGCCGATTCCCAGGAACAGCCCGATGGTGCTGCCCGAGATGAAGGGGAAGCTGAAGCTGGAGAAGGCGGGCGAGATCACGCTGACGCCCGACAAGTACACGATCAACGTGTCCAAGCCGATGTCGACGGACACGAAGTGCGCGCCGAAGGAGACGGTCCCGGTCGCCGCGACGATCAAGGTGACGACGGACGGAGGCGGCACGACGACGTCGGGCGGCACGACGACCACCGGCGGGACCACGACCTCGGGCGGCACCACGACCTCGGGCGGCACCACGACCTCGGGCGGCACCACGACCTCGGGCGGCACCACCACCTCCGGCGGTACCGGCGGCTCCACGTCCACTTCAGGCGGAAGCTCCACCTCCGGCGGAAGCTCCACCTCCGGCGGAAGCTCCACCTCCGGCGGAAGCTCCACCTCCGGCGGAAGCTCCGGCGGGGGCGGCGGGCAGACCGACTTCCCCGGCAAGCAGGTCGCGGTCCAGTTCTCCTGCCAGTCCCCGGGACCCGCCTCGATCGCCTCCAAGGTGACGATCGACGCCAAGAAGAACGGCAACGGCTACGACCTCACCGTCAAGACCGCCAAGGGCGTCATGGACAGCCCGGCGGCCCTCCCGGCAGGCGCCCTCAAGCCGTCCATGGACGTCAAGGTCGGCGGCGCCGACAGCGGGACGGTGAAGGTCACGGGACCCGCCAACGCGGCCCCGCTGGAGGCGGGCAAGCCGGTCGACCTGGCCGACATGAAGGGCACGTACACGCCGGGGGCGACGGGCCGGTCCACCCTCAGTCCGGGCGCGCTCACCATCAGCGTCTCGCTCGGCGGCACACCGATCGTGATCCCCTGCGCGGTCAAGGGCCCGGTCCAGGCCTCCGTGGAGCTGGACACCAGCAAGCAGGCCGGCGGCGCCTCCGGCGGCTCGGGCGGCGGTACGAGCACGACCACCGGCTCCGGCTCCGGCTCGGGTTCCGGCTCCGGCTCGGGTTCCGGCTCGGGTTCCGGCTCCGGCGGCTCCGACGGCGGCAACCTGGCCGAGACCGGCGCCGAGGACGACGGCACCCTGCGCGCCCTCGCCCTGGTCGCGGGCACGGTGATCCTGCTCGGCGGCGCGGTGTTCACCTTCACCCCGTGGGCGCGGCTCAGGAGGTGAGGGAACGACGAAAGGCCGCCGCACCGGACCCGGTGCGGCGGCCTTTCGTCGACCGTAGACCTACGAGCGTCAGTGGACGTCGCCCATGAGGCCCTGGACCTTCTTGCGGTACATGTAGATCGCGAATCCGGCCGCGACGGCGAGCGCCGCCTGCAGGCCGATGATCCCCGTGCCGTTGAGGTCGACGCCCGCGATGGAGAGCAGACCCGTGGTGCAGTCGCCCGCGGTGACGGCGAGGAACCAGACGCCCATCATCTGGGAGGCGTACTTCTGCGGCGCCATCTTCGTGGTGACGGAGAGGCCGACGGGGGAGAGGCACAGCTCACCGATGGTCTGGATCATGTAGATCGAGACGAGCCACATCGGGGAGACCTTGTCGCCGCCGCCCGCCATGTTCATCGGGACGATGAAGACGAAGAAGGACGCGCCGACCAGGACGAGGCCCATCGCGAACTTCACGATGGTGTTCGGCTCCTGGTTCTTGCGGGCCAGCCACAGCCACAGCCAGGCGAAGACCGGGGCGAGCGCCATGACGTACAGCGGGTTCAGCGACTGGTACCAGGTGGCGGGGAAGCCCAGGCCGAAGATGGTGTCGGCGGTCTTGTCGTCGGCGAACAGGGACAGCGTCGAGCCGCCCTGGTCGTAGATCATCCAGAAGATGGCGGCGGCGACGAAGAACCAGATGTAGCCGGTGACGCGGGACTTCTCGCCGGTGGTCAGGTCCTTGTCGCGCTTGATGCGGGCCAGGACGGCGACCGGGATGATCAGGCCGGCGAGGGTGATCGGGACCATCGCCCAGTTCAGGGTGTACATGCCCAGGGCGACGACGGCGCCGTAGAACGCGGCGACCACGACGGTGACGACGGCGGCCTTGGTGATGACGGCCTTGCGCTCCGCGGCGGACAGCGGGTTCGGGACCTCGTTGCTCTTCGGGTTCAGCGTCTTGCCGAAGAGCAGGAAGACGGCGAGGCCCAGGCCCATGCCGACGGCGGCGAGGGCGAAGCCCAGGTGCCAGTTGACCTTCTCGCCGACGGTGCCGATCACCAGGGGAGCGAGGAAGGCGCCCAGGTTGATGCCGATGTAGAAGATCGTGAAGCCACCGTCACGGCGCGGGTCGTCCGCGTTCTTGTAGAGGTGGCCGACCATCGTCGAGATGTTGGCCTTGAGCAGACCGGAGCCGACCGCGACGAGCGCGAGGCCGACGAAGAACATCGCCTGGCCCGGAAGGGCCAGCGAGACATGACCGAGCATGATCACGGAGGCCGCGATCGTGACCGTCTTGCGGGCGCCCCAGACGCGGTCGCCGAACCAGCCGCCGGGCATGGCCATCAGGTAGACCATCGAGACGTAGACGGAGTAGATCGCCGTCGCCGTCGCCGCGGTCATCGCGAGGCCGCCGCCCTGGCTGCCCGTGGCGGCGTCCACGCCGCCGGAGACCAGGTACAGAACGAGAAGGGCCCTCATGCCGTAGTAGGAGAAACGCTCCCACATCTCGGTCATGAAGAGAGTGGCCAGGCCGCGGGGGTGGCCGAGGAAGGTCTGCTCGTAACCGAGGGGTTCGGCCGAGTCCTTCGTCAGGCTGGACGCCATGTCGATCCTTGCTCTGTCGGGACGCGCGCCTTGTGAGCGTGGTGCGCCCGGTGGGGGAGGCCGGCACCGGCAAGAGCCGGTACGGCCCCACCGGGATCCACGCCCCGGGAGATGCGTCGTCGCGTCCCGGGACCCGGCCCACAGGTCATTCGCCGTCTTCAAGGTTCGGCGGGGCCGACCTCACGCAGAAAGAGGACCTTGGCCCGCGAAGCTGGCCAAAGGTCCCCGTTTACCGCTACAGACGTCTCGACACCATACGACACGACAGTGCCGGATATGGAAGGACTTGAGAGATGGATCACAGGCGGAAGTGCAACCGTACAAGGTCATTCGAAGGTCATGTGCAAGATGGCCGCTCGATACCCAGGGGTCGTCCGGTCCCCGCGCATCACGCCACGGCCCGGCACCCGTGCGGACTACCATCACCCCATGACCCGTGTACTGCTCGCCGAGGACGACGCATCCATCTCGGAACCGCTGGCCCGCGCCCTGCGGAGAGAGGGGTACGAGGTCGAGGTGCGCGAGGACGGGCCGACCGCCCTCGACGCCGGACTCCAGGGCGGAGTGGACCTGGTCGTGCTCGACCTGGGCCTGCCCGGCATGGACGGTCTCGAGGTCGCCCGGCGGCTGCGCGCCGACGGGCACACGGTCCCGATCCTGGTGCTCACCGCACGGGCCGACGAGGTCGACACCGTCGTCGGGCTCGACGCGGGCGCCGACGACTACGTCACCAAGCCGTTCCGGCTCGCCGAACTCCTCGCCCGGGTCCGGGCCCTGCTCCGGCGCGGCTCCAGCGAGCCCGCCGTGCCCCCCGCGACCCACGGCGTACGGATCGACGTCGAGTCGCACCGCGCCTGGATGGGCGACGAGGAGCTCCAGCTCACGGCGAAGGAGTTCGACCTGCTCCGGGTCCTGGTCAGGGACGCCGGCCGGGTCGTCACCCGCGACCAGCTGATGCGCGAGGTCTGGGACACCACCTGGTGGTCCTCCACCAAGACCCTCGACATGCACATCTCCTGGCTGCGCAAGAAGCTCGGCGACGACGCCGCGAACCCCCGCTACATCGCCACCGTGCGCGGAGTCGGTTTCCGCTTCGAGAAGAGCTGAGCCACCCCGCCCCGGAAAGAGCACCACCGGAGAGAGCACCATGCGCCGCCGCCTGATCAACTCCACGCTCGCCGTGGTGCTCGTCGTCATCTCGGTGTTCGGGGTCTCCCTCGTCATCGTCGAGACCCGCACCATCACCAGCACCGCGCAGGAGCGGGTGGACACCGAGGCGGTGCGGCTCGCCTCCATCGTCGACAGCCGGCTCATCGGCGGCGAGCCGGTCAACCCGGACATCCTCGCCGAGCAGAGCGGCGCCAAGCGGTTCGCCGAGATCCGCATCCCCGGCCGCCCGACGATCGAGATCGGCACCCGCCCCACCGGGGACGTCATCCGGGGCCTCGCCGAGGGCGAGCGCGGCGAGACCGTGATCGTCGAGGAGTCCCGCTCCACCGTCACCGAGGAGGTCGGCCGCACCCTGCTGATCATCGGCGCGGTGGCCCTGCTCGCCGTCGTCGCCGCCGTCCTCCTCGCCGTACGGCAGGCCAACAAGCTGACCTCCCCCCTCACCGACCTCGCGGAGACCGCCGAGCGGCTCGGCTCCGGCGACCCGCGCCCGCGGCACAAGCGGTACGGGGTGCCCGAGCTCGACCGGGTCGCGGACGTCCTCGACGCCTCCGCCGAACGCATCGCCCGGATGCTCACCGCCGAGCGCCGGCTCGCCGCCGACGCCTCGCACCAGCTCCGTACGCCCCTCACCGCGCTCTCCATGCGTCTGGAGGAGGTGGCGCTCGCCGACGACCTCGACACCGTCAAGGAGGAGGCGACGATCGCACTCACCCAGGTCGAGCGGCTCACGGACGTCGTCCAGCGGCTCCTGACCAACTCCAGGGACCCGCGGACGGGCTCCGCCGTCGCCTTCGACCTGGACGAGGTCATCAAGCAGCAGGTCGAGGAGTGGCGGCCCGCCTACCGCAGCGCCGGGCGGGCCCTCGTCCACTCGGGCAAGCAGGGGATGCGGGCCGTCGGCACTCCGGGCGCGGTCGCCCAGGTCCTCGCGGCCCTGATCGAGAACTCGCTCATGCACGGCGGCGGCACGGTCGCCCTGCGGACCCGGGTCGTCGGCAACCAGTCGGTGATCGAGGTCACCGACGAGGGCCCGGGTGTTCCGGCCGACCTCGGTTCACGGATCTTCGAGCGGGCCGTCAGCGGCCGCAGCTCCACGGGCATCGGCCTCGCGGTCGCCCGCGACCTGGCGGAGGCGGACGGCGGCCGGCTCGAACTGCTCAAGGAGCAGCCGCCGGTCTTCGCGCTCTTCCTGAGCCGGGAGGTCCGCGGCGTCTCGGACGAGCCGCGGGAACGCCCCGTACGGTGAGGATCCGGCCCGACGCGGCCGCTCAGACGCGGTCGGGCTGGCGGCGGGTCGCCTGGCGCGGGGGCTGCTCCAGGAAGGACTCGGCGGCCTGCACCGCCTCCTTCGCGGGCAGCGCGCGGAACACCCAGGTGCGGTACGACCAGAAGCGGAACAGGGTCGCGATCCCGATCCCGAAGAACTTGAAGAAGTTGCTGGCCAGCGGGCCGTCCCAGCCGAAGCCGTACGTCGCCGCGTAGAGCACGCCGTTCTCGATGACCATGCCGACGACGCTGAACAGCAGGAACAGCGACATCTCCTTGGTCCGCCCCGACTTGTCCCGGTCACGGTACGTGAAGTAGCGGAACCCCACGTAGTTGAAGACGATGGCGACCACGGTGGCGATCAGACTGGCCCGCACCATCGGAATGTCGGTGGTGCCCCGTACCAGGTTGAAGACGCCGAGGTTGACCAGGACGCCGAGGCCGCCGACCACCCCGAACTTGGCGACCTCGCGGACGAGCCGGTCGAGTCGCGTGCGCAGCGCGCCGGGTTCACTCATGGTGATGGCTCTGTCCCGTCCGTCCGAATGACGCCCGGGTGACGTCAACCCAACCATGCTAACCAGCGCGACTGTCACCCGCCCGGGGACCTCGTAAACCCCTGGAGAACCAGGGCTTCACCCCCGTCGTCCTTGTGCCAAACCACAGCCGGACGAGTGTTCACCGATGGTGCGGATACCCTAAGAGGGTGACGTTCCCCGTAGTAGGCATGGTCGGCGGCGGGCAGCTCGCCCGTATGACCCACGAGGCGGGTATCCCCCTCGGCATCAAGTTCAAGCTCCTCAGCGACACCCCGCAGGACTCCGCGGCCCAGGTGGTGAGCGAGGTCGTCATCGGCGACTACCGCGACCTGGACACGCTGCGTGACTTCGCGCGCGGATGTGACGTGATCACCTTCGACCACGAGCACGTCCCCACCGAGCACCTGCGGGCCCTGGAGGCGGACGGCATCCCCGTCCGTCCGGGCCCCGACGCCCTGGTGCACGCCCAGGACAAGGGGGTGATGCGCGCCAGGCTCGACGAGATCGGCGCGCCCTGCCCGCGGCACCGCATCGTGGCGGACCCCGAGGACGCGGTGGCCTTCGCCGCCGAGGTCGGGGGCTTCCCGATCATCCTCAAGACCGTGCGCGGCGGCTACGACGGCAAGGGCGTCTGGTTCGTCCGTACGCCCGAGGACGCCCGCGACCCGTTCCTCGCGGGGGTCCCGGTCCTCGCCGAGGAGAAGGTCGACTTCGCGCGCGAGCTCGCCGCGAACATCGTCCGTTCCCCGCACGGCCAGGCCGTCGCCTACCCGGTCGTCGAGTCCCGTCAGGTCGACGGCGTCTGCGACACCGTGATCGCACCGGCGCCGGACCTCGACGGCGAGCTCGCCGGCCAGGCGCAGGAGCTGGCCCTTCGGATCGCCAAGGAGCTCGGGGTCGTCGGCCATCTCGCCGTCGAGCTGTTCGAGACCACGGACGGCCGCATCCTCGTCAACGAGCTGGCGATGCGCCCGCACAACTCCGGCCACTGGACCCAGGACGGCGCGGTCACCTCGCAGTTCGCCAACCACGTCCGGGCGGTCCTCGACCTGCCCCTCGGCGATCCGCGCCCGCGCGCGCCGTGGACCGTGATGTGCAATGTCCTGGGCGGCGACTACCCGGACATGTACACGGCGTACCTGCACTGCATGGCCAGGGACCCGCAGCTCAAGATCCACATGTACGGCAAGGACGTGAAGCCCGGCCGCAAGGTGGGGCACGTCAACACCTACGGCGACGACCTGGACGACGTGCTGGAGCGCGCCCGTCACGCCGCCGGATACCTGCGAGGAACGATCACCGAGTGAGCAGCAACAGCACCTCCCCCGCCGTCGGCATCGCCATGGGATCCGACTCCGACTGGCCCGTCATGGAGGCCGCCGCCCAGGCCCTCGACGAGTTCGAGATCCCCTACGAGGTCAACGTCCTCTCCGCGCACCGCATGCCGCGCGAGATGATCGCGTACGGCGAGGAGGCCGCGGGCCGCGGCCTGAAGGCGATCATCGCGGGCGCGGGCGGCGCCGCCCACCTGCCCGGCATGCTCGCCTCCGTCACCCCGCTCCCCGTCATCGGCGTGCCGGTGCCGCTGAAGTACCTCGACGGCATGGACTCGCTGCTCTCCATCGTGCAGATGCCGGCCGGCGTCCCCGTCGCCACGGTCTCCGTCGCCGGCGCCCGCAACGCGGGCCTGCTCGCGGCCCGGATGCTCGCCGCCCACGACGCCGAACTCCTCGCCCGGATGAACGAGTTCCTCCAGGAGCTCAACGACCAGGCGACCGAGAAGGGCAAGCGGCTGCGGGCCAAGGTCGAAGGCGCGGACGCGTTCGGCTTCGGCACGTGAGCACGGCGACGGACCGCCTGGCGGAGGCCCGCGAACTGCTCGCGGGCCACCCCGTCGTCGACGGCCACAACGACCTGCCGTGGGCGCTCCGTGTGCACGCGCGCTACGACCTGGACCGCGTGGACATCGGCGCGGACCAGACCGGAGCCCTCCACACCGACCTCGCCCGGCTGCGGGCCGGCGGCGTCGGCGCCCAGTTCTGGTCGGTGTACGTGCCCTGCCGGCTGGCCGGGGACGACGCGGTCAGCGCGACCCTGGAGCAGATCGACCTCGTCGACCAGCTCCTGGAGCGGTACGCGGGAGACCTTGCGCCCGCCCTGACGGCGGACGACATGGAGGCGGCCAGGAAGCAGGGCCGTATCGCCTCCCTCAAGGGCGCCGAGGGCGGCCACTCGATCAACAACTCCCTCGCCACCCTGCGCGCGCTGCACACCCTCGGCGTGCGCTACATGACGCTCACCCACAACGACAACAACGGCTGGGCGGACTCGGCGACCGACGAGCCCGGCGTCGGCGGGCTCTCCGCCTTCGGCCGGCAGGTCGTCCGCGAGATGAACCGCTCCGGGATGCTCGTCGACCTCTCGCACGTCGCCGCCACCACCATGCGGGACGCCCTCGACGCCACGGCGGCGCCGGTGATCTTCTCGCACTCCTCGGCACTGGCGGTCTGCGACCACCCGAGGAACATCCCGGACGACGTCCTGGAGCGGCTGTCCGCCAACGGCGGCGTCGCGATGGCCACCTTCGTGCCCAAGTTCATCCTCCCCGCGGCCGTCGAGTGGACCGCCCGCGCCGACGAGAACCTGCGGTCGCACGGCTTCGACCACCTCGACACCACCGCCGAGGCGATGAAGCTCCACCGCGCCTTCGAGGAGGCGAACCCGCGCCCGGTCGCCACCGCCGCCACGGTCGCCGACCACCTCGACCACATGCGCGAGGCCGCCGGCATCGACCACATCGGCATCGGCGGCGACTACGACGGGACGGCCTTCACCCCGGCCGGCCTCGACGACGTCGCCGGCTACCCGAACCTGATCGCGGAGCTGCTGCACCGCGGCTGGTCGCACCCGGACCTGGCCAAGCTGACCTGGTCCAACGCGGTCCGTGCCCTCCGCGACGCGGAGGCGGTCTCCCGCGACCTGAGGAGCCGGACGGCACCGTCGAACGCGACCATCGACGTGCTCGACGCTCCGTAACCGGCCCGTCACCCGAACGGCCCCGTCCGCCGAGCCCCCGCAGGGGGCCGGTGGCACGGTGGACGGTACTGCCCCGCCCGACTCGGCGGGGCGGTACTGCATCGCCGAGTTCGGAGTAAGACCATGGCGGAACTGACAGAAGACCCTCCCACCCTCTCCACCGTTCCTGCCGCCGCCGACGAGCTCGGCGCACCGGAGCCGCTCCCGCCGCCCGACGAGACGGCCCGCGCCCGTGCCCTCCTGGCCGCCCAGCCCGTCACCGAGGGGCACACCGAACTTCCCGGGTCCCTCGACCCCGAGGACCTGCCGCCCGTCCGCGCGGGGGAGGCCGGAGCGCAGTTCTGGTCCCTGCTCGTCGACACCGACGAGGGCGTCCTCGGGACCCTGCGGCGCATCGACTCCGTCCGCGCGCTCGTCGCCGCCTGCCCCGAGGACCTGCGCCTCGCGCACACCACGTCCGAGATGGCCCACGTCCGCAACTGCGGCCGCGTCGCCGCCCTCCTCGGCCCCGTCGGCTGGACGGCGCTCGGCGGCTCCGCGGCCACCCTGCGGGCCTACCACGCCCTGGGCGTACGGGCCGTCAACCTCACCCGCTTCGACCGCTTCGCCCGCGAGGCGGTACGGGAGATGAACCGCATCGGCCTGGCCGTGGACCTCTCCGGCGCCGACCAGGACACGGTCCGCCGCACCCTCGCGGTCACCCGGGCCCCGGCCCTGCTGACCCGGGCGGCCCCCGAGGACCTCCCCGACGACGTCCTCGGCCTCCTCGGGGAGAACGGCGCCGTCCTCATGGTCACGGTGACCGACGACCCCGCCCCGGTCGCCGACGTCCTCGACCGGGTGCGGACGCTGGCGGGACCGCACTGCGTGGGCGTCTCCCACACGACGGCCCCGGCCCTCGGCCACGTCCCGCTCTTCGCCGAGCTGCTGCGCCGGGGCTGGCCGGCCCAGGAACTCGTCGGGCTCGCCCACGCCAACGTCACCAGGGCGCTGCGGGCGACGGAGTTCCTGTCCCGCACGAACCGCATCCGGCCGGCCGCGGCCTGACCGGCCGAAGAACCGTACGAAGGAGGGAGGGGGCGCGACCGCGCCCCCTCCCTCTCGTGTGTCCTCGTGTCAGGCGCGCGGGCGGCCCATCGCCCGGTACGTCCAGCCGGCGGCCCGCCAGCGCTCCGAGTCCAGCGCGTTGCGGCCGTCGAGCAGCACGGGCGAGGCGACCACGTCCACCAGGTCCGCCGGGTCGAGCTCGCGGAACTCGCGCCACTCCGTCAGGTGCAGCACCACGTCCGCCCCGGCCACGGCCTCGCGCGCCGAATCGGCGTAGCCGAGGGTCGGGAAGACGCGCCGGGCGTTGTCCATGCCCTTCGGGTCGTAGACGGTGACCTGGCCGCCCTGGAGGTGTATCTGGCCGGCCACGTTCAGCGCGGGGGAGTCGCGGACGTCGTCCGAGTCGGGCTTGAAGGTGGCGCCGAGGACGGCCACCCGACGGCCGAGGAAGGAGTTCCCGCCGAGGGTCTCCCGGGCCATCTCCACCATCTGGCCGCGCCGCCGCATGTTGATCGAGTCGATCTCGCGCAGGAAGGTCAGGGCCTGGTCGGCGCCCAGCTCGCCGGCGCGGGCCATGAAGGCCCGGATGTCCTTCGGGAGGCAGCCGCCGCCGAAGCCGATGCCGGCCCGCAGGAACTTGGCGCCGATCCGGTCGTCGTGGCCGATGGCCTCGGCCAGCTTGGCGACGTCACCGCCGGCGGCCTCGCACACCTCGGCCATCGCGTTGATGAAGGAGATCTTGGTGGCGAGGAAGGAGTTCGCGGCCGTCTTCACCAGTTCGGCCGTCGGGAAGTCGGTCACCACGAACGGCGAGCCCTCGCCGACGGGGACCGCGTACACCTCGCGGAGCGTCTTCTCGGCCCGCTCGCTCCGTACGCCGACCACGATCCGGTCCGGGCGCAGGGTGTCGTTCACGGCGAAGCCCTCGCGCAGGAACTCGGGGTTCCAGGCGAGCTCCACGCCCTCCGGCAGCAGGCCCGCGAGCCGCTCGGCCGAGCCGACGGGCACGGTCGACTTGCCGACGACCAGGGCCCCTTCGCGCACGACCCCGGCGAGGGAGGTGAAGGCGGCGTCCACGTAGCTCATGTCGCAGGCGTACTCGCCGTGCTTCTGCGGGGTGTTCACGCAGACGAAGTGCACGTCGCCGAAGGCGCCGACCTCCTCCCAGGAGGTGGTGAACCGCAGCCGCCCGCTCGACCCCTCGATGCCGTCCACGTGCTTCGCGAGGAGCTCTTCGAGACCCGGCTCGTACATCGGGACCCGCCCGGACGACAGCAGCGCGATCTTCTCCGGGACGACGTCGAGGCCGAGCACCTCGAAGCCCAGTTCCGCCATGGCCGCGGCGTGGGTGGCGCCGAGGTAACCGGTGCCGATCACGGTGATCTTCAGGGCCATGCGGGTCTCCAGTGAACGTCGGGCGGAATGCCTGCCCGAGCATAGTCGTGCTCCGGCCGCCCCTTTCCGGACAGGGGGCGGCCCCTCTCGTGTCCCTCGTCCCGTACCGCTCAGGTCACCGGTCCGCCTCGACGGTGACCTTCTCGTCGTTCTGGATCTGCGACACCAGCTGCTTGACCTTCGGCATGTCCCACTTGAGGGAGTTCTGCGGCGCCTTGCCCGAGATCGGGATGTTCATGGACTTCCCGTCGCCGCCGCTGATGCCCTTCATCGCGAAGAACATCTTCCCGAGGTCGTACAGCGACATGTCCTTGTCCACGATCAGCGTGTCCAGGCCGGCGCCGAGCGTCGGGTACAGCGCGAACGGGTTGAGGATCGTGCCCGGCGTCGCCGCCTCGTTGGCGAGTGCGGAGAGGAACTTCTGCTGGTTCTTCGTCCGCTGGAGGTCCGACTGGGCGAAGGCGTACCGGGTACGGACGAAGGCCAGGGCCTGCTCGCCGTCGAGGGTCTGGGTGCCCGCCTGGAAGTCGGCGCCGGACTTCTTGTCCTTGAAGCCCTTCTCGATGTTCAGCTCGACGCCGCCGAGCGCGTCCACGATGTTCGCGAAACCGGCGAAGCCGATCTCCGCGTAGTGGTCGATGCGAAGGCCGGTGTTGAACTCGACGGTCCGCACGAGCAGCTCGGGGCCGTCCATCGCGTACGCCGCGTTCAGCTTGGAGCCGCCGCGGGCCGGGAAGGACTTGCCGGACTCGGAGCCGACGAAGTTCGGGATCGTCACCCAGGAGTCACGGGGGAGCGAGACCATCGTGTTCCCGCTGGAGCAGGCCGCGAGGATCATCATCGAGTCGGTCCGCTTGCCCTCGGCGGAGCCGGTGTGCAGCTTCTTCTTCTCCTCGGCGGACATGCCCTCACGGCTGTCGGAACCGACGATCAGATAGGTCGTGCAGTCGCCCTCGGCCGGCCGCTCGATGACCTTGGAGAGGTCGACCTCGTTGCGCATCTGTGAGCTGGCCCACGCGTACGTGCCGATGCCCCAGGCGAGGACGCCGACGACGAGCACGATCGAGCCGACCTTGATCCGCTTGCGCCAGTCCGGCGCGGGACGCCCGGGACCGCCGGCGCCGGGACCCGGCGCGTACTGCGGCGGAACGGTGCCGCGCCCGCCGCCCTGCGGACCGCCGTAGACCTGGCCCGAGCTGTAACCGGAGTCGTACCCCTGGCCCTGGGCCTGCGTGAAGTTCGGGTTGTAGCCCTGGTCGTGCCGAGGCGGCTGCTGCGGAACCTGCGGACGCTGCACATGGCTCATGCGGCGAGCACCCTCGGGCTGGGAGTTCGGGTTGCCGCGGCCGTATCCGCCGTCATCGGGCCAGTCATTCATGCGGACCAGTGTGCCGGTCAGGGCTTTACGGGCGACAGGCCGGGTGGAGCATCGGACCGGTGCTGTTGCCAAGCTGATGCAAAGCGGACCGAACGGCGACCGCCGAGAGACCCGGCATATGGTGGAGGGCATGACAGATCAGGGCGATATCCCGGGCAAGCCCACCTCCGCGTCCCGCACCACCCTCAGCCACATCATGACCAGCCACGACACCAACCTCCTGGGTACGGTGCACGGCGGTGTGATCATGAAGCTGGTGGACGACGCGGCGGGCGCCGTCGCGGGCCGGCACTCGGGCGGACCGGCCGTGACCGCCTCGATGGACGAGATGGTCTTCCTGGAGCCGGTACGGGTCGGGGACCTGCTGCATGTGAAGGCCCAGGTCAACTGGACCGGCCGGTCCTCCATGGAGGTCGGCGTCCGGGTCATGGCCGAGCGCTGGAACGAGTCCACGCCCGCCACCCAGGTCGGCTCCGCCTACCTCGTCTTCGCCGCCGTCGACGCGGACGGCAAGCCGCGCCGGGTCCCGCAGGTCGTCCCGGAGACGGAACAGGACAAGCGCCGCAACCAGGAGGCCCAGATCCGCCGCACCCACCGCCTGGCCCGCCGCCAGGCCATCAAGGAACTGAGGGAACGCCGAGCGGCAGAGGGTTACGAGGACTGAAGGAGCCCGCCCTGTCGTGGGCAATCGTTCCGCAGGGCGATGGGGGTGCCCCCTGCTCGAGCGAAGCCGAGAGCTTGGGGGAGGGTGGGCACAACGGAACGGCGCCCCGCCCTACTGCTTGAACCCCAGCCCGAGGCCACGGCCACCTGACCCGGCCCCAGGTCCTACGGACACACCACCCGGTCCCCGGTCACCGCCTCGAACGGCCCCGCCTTCTCCGCGTCCTCCGCGCGCACCGCCCGTACCCCCTTGTAGTCCGCCCCCACCGTCACCCGCAGCGTCCCGCCCCTCCCCGGCACCGCCTTCAGCTCCGCCCCCGGCAGCGCCGCCGCGAGCGTCTTCGCGGACCGGTCCCAGCGCGGGTCGTACTCCACGACCGTCCGCGCCCGGTTCTTCCCCGCCGCGGTCATCGGCGTCCGGGTGGTGTCGAAGCCGGTCCCGCGCAGCGCGTCGTCGACCTTCCGGCCGAGCCCGTCCTTCCCGGTCCCGTTGTAGACCTGCACCCGCACCGTGCCCGGCTCCACGTCCACGACCACGTCCTTCGGGGCCTTGTCCGACGAAGCCGAGGAGGCGGGCTTCGCGGGGGTCAGCGGCCGGTCCTCCCGCAGCGCCTGGAACAGCTTCTGCGCCTTCGACGCGTCCCACTTCACCGTCGAGCCGATCCCCTCCACCGGGAAGCTCATGTCCCCGACCGGCACGGACACGAACTCCGACGACGCCGGGGTGAAGCCGCGCATCGCCTTGGCGAGGGCGAACAGCTGGTCCGTACCGAAGTCCTCGTCGGCCCGGACCGAGCCCAGCATGGTCGTCGCCACCTCACGGAACCGCACCGGGTTCAGCAGCACCCCGCCGCTGGTCGTCCGCTCGATCAGCGCCGCGAGGAAGCGCTGCTGCCGCTGCATCCGCCCGATGTCCGCGGCCCCGTCGATGTGCCGGGAGCGCACGTACTGGAGGGCCTGGCCGCCGTCCAGCTCATGGGTGCCGGCGGCCAGGTCGAGCCCGGTGTACGGGTCCTTCACGGGCCGGGCCGTACAGATCTGCACCCCGCCGACCGCGTCCACGGTCCGCATGAAGCTGGTGAAGTCGACCTCCAGGTAGTGGTCGATCTTGACGCCGGTCATCGACTCGACGGTCCGCACGGTCAGCCCCGGCCCGCCCTCGGCGTACGCCGCGTTCAGCTTCACGGGGTGCGCGTGGTGCTTCTTCCCACTGGTGAGGTCGGTGTGCTCGGGCATCTCGGCGTACGAGTCACGGGGCAGGCTCACCACGCTCGCCCGTTCCCGGCCCTCCGAGATGTGCACGAGCATCACCGTGTCGGTGCAGTGGCAGGGCGCGCCGCCGAGCCGGTACTTCGCCTTCTCCTCCGGAGTGATCCGGTCCCGGCCGTCGGTGCCGACGACGAGGATGTTCATCCCGTGCCCGGCCTGCGGCCGGTTCTTCATGTCCTTGAAGGGGTCGACCCGGCGGATCCCGGTGTCGAGACCCGTCACCACGGCGTGCCCGATCCCGCCGGCCGCGAGGACCGCCACGGAGAGCGCCGTCGCCATCCGCATGCCCCACCGGGGGCGCCTCCGCGGCCGACGGACCGGCACGCGACGGGCGGCGGGCCGGGGACGGGGCGTGCGGGGCGGTGTGGGCACGGACGGACACCTCCGCGGGTGTGACAAAGGGAACCGCGAGAACCGTAGGCCCATACGATCAGCGCAAGGGAGCACCACCCGTGCGGCGCGCACCGGTGTCCCCCATTCGCGGTAACGTGGCGGGCAATGAACGCCACGCCCCCCGTCTCCGTGATCATGCCGGTCCTCAACGAGGAGCGGTATCTGCGCACCTCGGTTCGTCACATCCTGGAGCAGGAGTACGACGGCGAGATGGAGGTGGTGATCGCCCTCGGTCCGTCCACGGACCGTACGGACGAGATCGCCGCCGAGCTCGTACGAGAAGACCCTCGCGTCCACACCGTGCCGAACCCCACCGGCCGCACGCCCGCCGCGCTCAACGCGGCGATCAAGGCCTCACGTCACCCGATCGTGGTGCGCGTCGACGGCCACGGCATGCTCTCGCCGAACTACATCGCCACCGCCGTCCGGCTCCTGGAGGAGACCGGCGCGCAGAACGTCGGCGGTGTGATGCACGCCGAGGGCGAGAACGCCTGGGAGGACGCGGTCGCCGCCGCGATGACCTCGAAGATCGGCGTCGGCAACGCGGCCTTCCACACGGGCGGCGAGGCGGGCCCCGCCGAGACGGTCTACCTCGGCGTCTTCCGGCGCGAGGCCCTGGAGCGGCAGGGCGGCTACAACGTGGAGTTCATCCGCGCCCAGGACTGGGAGCTGAACTTCCGCATCCGCGAGGCCGGCGGCCTGATCTGGTTCTCGCCGGAGCTGCGCGTCCAGTACCGCCCGAGGCCCTCGGTGAAGGCCCTCGCCAAGCAGTACAAGGACTACGGCCGCTGGCGCCACGTGGTGGCCCGCTACCACCAGGGCTCCATCAACCTCCGCTACCTGGCCCCGCCGACCGCCGTCTGCGCCATCGCCGCCGGCCTGGTCGTGGGCGCCGTCCTGACCCCGCTCGGCTTCGTCGTCCCGGCCGGCTACCTCGCCGCGATCACGGCCGGCTCGGTCCCGGCGGGCAAGGGCCTCCCGTTCAAGGCCCGCCTCCAGATCCCGGTGGCGCTCGCGACGATGCACATGTCGTGGGGATACGGCTTCCTGACGAGCCCCCGCTCCCTCGCGAAGAAGGTCATCGCCAGCCGCCGCCCCGCGGTGAGGGCGGGCGAGACCGAGTCGGTCTGACGACCGCTCCGCGCACAGACCGATGGCCGCCGGCCTCGCAGGGGCACCCCGAGCCGATGTTCGAG